>CAYMSG010000001.1:0-31202 GCA_964392955.1 uncultured Chitinophagaceae bacterium
TAACACGGGTAATCCCGGTTACACATCTTTCAACCGTTATTACTTTGCACAACAGGACAAACAGGGAGCGGTGATTGATGAACGCAATAACGGCGGTGGGTCAGCTGCTGATTATATGATTGATGTGATGGGACGAAAACTGCAAGGCTATTTCAACAACCGTGTGGAAGGGCACAAAGTATCTACCACACCAATGGCTGGCATCTTTGGGCCAAAGGTGATGATCATCAATGAAAATGCAGGATCGGGTGGTGACCTGTTGCCATATATGTTCCGTAAAAGTAAACTCGGTCCACTGGTGGGCACACGCACCTGGGGTGGATTGGTTGGTACATGGGACACTCCTCCGTTTATTGATGGCGGACGAATGGTGGCACCACGTGGCGGTTTCTTTGATACCGATGGGAAATGGGCTGTAGAAGGAGAAGGCATTGCGCCTGATATTGAAGTGTTCTACGATCCCAAAGCACTCATTGAAGGAAGAGATCCGCAACTGGAACGGGCTGTGCAGGAAGCATTGAAATTATTGAAAACAGAAGGAGTGGAGTTGAAGAAAGAACCAGCTCCACCGATTCGATATAAGCGACCATCGTAATACCAGAAAAGAACTTCGATTAAAATCCCTTCTCTTCAGGAAGGGATTTTTTTGTTCCTGTAAAAAGAAGAAACGAATCAGAGCTGAACAGAAATGATGATAAAGATTTTTATCTTGTACTATAATCATGTAGCATGCTAAGCCTGATCAAAACAAATTCCGATAGCAGCGATTTCCGTTCGCTGGTGGTATTACTCGATGCTGACTTGCAGGAACGCTATGGTGAACAGCAATCGTTCTTTGCACAGTTCAATCAACTTGATCGTATTCATCATGTAATTGTAGCGTATGAAAATAATCAACCGGTAGGCTGCGGTGCATTTAAAGAATATGAGTTAGGTGTTGCAGAGATCAAACGGATGTATGTGAAACCTTCACTACGTGGACAAGGCATTGCTGCAGAAATATTAACTGCTCTTGAGCAATGGGCAAAAGAAGAAGGTTACACACGTTGCATTCTTGAAACCGCCATTAAACAACCCGAAGCCATCCGGCTGTATGAAAAATGCGGTTATACGCTTATCCCCAACTATGGGCAGTATGTTGGTGTAGAAATCAGTCGCTGCATGGAAAAAAAACTGACTGGTTAAACGGTCAACTTTTCTGCTATCATTTTTGTTCAACACTATTATTGATAACCTAAACCTGAAACAAATGAAACAGCTATTCTTTTTGAGCGTCATTGCTTTTCTCTTGGCCGCCTGCGCCGGTAATTCATCTAACACAGAAACAAACGGGACCGATACGGTTGCAACAGCTCCGCCTGCTACAGCAGACAACAGTAAAACTTCACTGGATTGGGCGGGAACATATAAAGGAACAGTGCCCTGTGCCGATTGTGAAGGAATTGAAACAACCATCAGTATTGGTACAGATTCAAGTTATACACTTACACTCAACTATCTTGGGAAAAAAGATGCGGTAATGGTGGAGAAAAAAGGAACATTCACGTGGAACGATGCCGGCAGTACAATTATACTTAGCGGCATAAGTGATGGAGCAACGCACTACATGGTTGGTGAAAATAAACTGATTCAACTCGATCTTTCCGGTAACCGCATCACCGGCGAACTTGCTGCCCGTTACGAACTGGCAAAACAATAATTGCTTTGTATGCAACGAAGGCGAAACGAGCACAGTCTTTTTCCCGTACAAATTTTAAGAAATGCACAAACAACAAACCTCACTTCTGTTTTGCCTGGCGATGGATGCAATTGGGTATGCAAGCTATGCACTTCCGTTCCTGGGTGAGTTTGCCGATATTATCTGGGCACCTGTATCTGCCATTATTTTCTTTCGCACATTTGGCGGCTGGAAAGGAGCGTTTGGTTCTGTATTCAATTTTGCAGAAGAATTGTTACCCGGGTTGGATTTTATTCCTAGTTTCACCATCATGTGGCTATGGAAACATTTTGCAGTTAAAAAGAATAATACAGTAATAACAATGCAATAAAAAAACGTCACGCTAAAAGCGTGACGTTTTCATTTTATAAACCCTGGTTATTACCATATCGCCAGGGATCGTTTTTATCTTTCGTTGGTTTCATCTCTTCATCTTTCTCTTTATCATATACCCGCAGGTAAATCACCCATTCAAAGTTTTCAAATTGAGCGACCAGGTCAACTACCAAACGGCTGAACTCCCCGGTTACATCGTTGATCCGAAATTGATTACTCCACAAACGTAACTCATCAGTGGGTGCACTGTACGGACCGGTTGCAGTAATGCTGCTGTTGGATGCTTTGCTGAATAATGATTTGCCTGCAATATCATTATAGTAAGCTTTGTACTGTTTTTGCATAACGCTGATTTCTTCAGTTACCAGCAATTTTGCTTCCCACAACCAATTGATTTTTTTGTTGGCCGGATAGCCAAGAATTTTTGTTTCCACCGCTCCGTTCAATTCCACTTTTGACGTGTATTCAATGATCCCGGGATCACCTTGATGTTGTTCTCCTTTAATTAATGCAAACTGGTTGGGATAATCGTTGATTACTTTTTCAAGTTGCGGCCGGATGCTGGTGAATGTATTTTTCGTTTGTGCAGACGATGAAACAGCAATGCAAAAAATTGCTGATGATAGCAGTAGTTTTTGAATCATGGATAGAGATTTGATTGCAATATAGGAAAACAAATCATCTTTTCATAGCACCCCGGGTATAAGACGTTTAACCCGTTTTTGATACTGCAGGTATTCATCACCAAAATAACGGACAAGCTTTTTTTCTTCAAGCCATATACCAATGAGCAGATACACAAACATCAATAACAACACATACCAGTTTTTCAGTTGCGGAAACAATACGCATAGTCCCAGGCAAAGTAAAAGTGTACCGCTATACAGGGGATGACGCATGTACCGGTGCAATCCGCTTATTTGCAACGGCATTTTTGTTTCAACTCCAAAACCAAAAAAAGAAATGAGATCGTAGCTTTTCGCAGCCCTCCACATCAACCACAAGCCTGTAATAATTAAGGGTAAACCTATAGGCAGTAAAATGAATGAATTTGCGAACAGATTTGTTGAAGGAGTGTGGTACTGCAAGAATAAAATTACAGGTAAACCAAGCAGGTTCAACATGTTATACAATCGCCTGTAACCTTGTTTCGAAAGGCTGAAAGCCGCTGTGAGCCGCTGTTTGATCGCCTCCACAGCCAGAAAACTATGCAGAAAAAAGTAGAAAGCCCATAAGCCAAGCAGGAGTATCATGTATCGAATGTAGTACGATATTTACAAGAAAACCCGTAAAATTAACACGTGAAAAAACATTGTTTCTACGCTTGCAAAAACATTTTTCTCGTTTTATTTTTATATCCTTAAATCCAATCGATATGAAAAAGAACCCAACCGTACGTAAAAGTTCTTCTGTTATGCAGTCGATCAAACAACTCGTTCATTTGTTTGTTGAATCATTCGAATCTCCACAAACAAAACAGTTCAGAAGATTGAAAAGCTTTATATCAGAATAATATGAATGAACTTTACCCATGAAAGCCATTCGCTGCATGTGTATGGCTTTTTTTATGCCCCGAACTTTCCAATTACTTTTTCCATCTCTGCTTTTATTTCTTCATTGCAAAGATTGCCTATACTTCCTTCGTGTGTATGATGTAATTGCTGCAGATCGTATTCAAATTCTCCTTTGTTGATGGCAATACCCACTTGCTGATAAGCTTCTCGGAACGGAACGCCTTTGTTCACCAGATCATTCACAGCTTCCACGCTGAATAAATATTTATACTTCTCATCGGTGAGAATGTTTTCCTTCACCTTCATGTTGCTGAGCATGAGCTGCATTAACTGCAGACAAGCTTTCAGTTCTTCAATAGCAGGGAAGAGAATTTCTTTCGTTAACTGCATATCACGATGGTAACCGGAAGGCAGGTTGTTGATGAGCAATGTTAATTCGTTCGGTATTGATTGAATGCGGTTGCATTTTGCACGGATGAGTTCAAACACATCCGGATTTTTTTTGTGCGGCATAATGCTGCTGCCAGTTGTCAATTCATCGGGGAATGAAATAAAACCAAAGTTCTGATTCATGTACAGGCAACAATCCATGGCCAGTTTGCTGAGTGTTGCTGCAACAGCACTCATTCCGATGCCAGTTACCTTTTCGGTTTTACCACGGCTCATTTGTGCATACACACTGTTCCAGTTAAGCGTACCGAACTGCAGTAACTCTGTTGTACGTTTTCTGTTGAGCGGAAACGATGAACCATAACCTGCACCACTGCCCAATGGATTTTTATTGGCTACCTGGTACGCTGCTGCTAACAATTCAAGATCATCCACCAGGCTTTCTGCATAAGCACCTAACCACAACCCAACAGATGAAGGCATGGCAATCTGCAGATGCGTATAACCGGGCAGTAATGTGTTTTTATGTTCATTGCCTGTTTTGATCAACAGATCGAACAGGTTTTTTACTTCGTCTTTGATATGGCTGATCTCTGCACGCAGGTATAATTTAATATCAACCGCTACCTGGTCGTTACGACTTCGGCCACTATGAATTTTCTTTCCAACATCACCGATCTTTTGGGTAAGCAGATATTCAACCTGTGAATGGACATCTTCTATACCTTCTTCAATAATGAAAGAGCCGAGCTCAATGGTTGCAGCAATTTCTTTGAGCCCATTCACCGCTTGTTCCGCTTCTTCTTTGGTCATCAGACCCACCTCGCCCAGCATAGTAACATGTGCAGTGGAGCCTTGTACGTCGTACTTGGCCAAGAGCAAGTCAAACTCTTTATCTCTACCTACTGTAAAGCTTTCAACCAATTGTGATGTTGAAGAATTTTCTTTTTGCCAGAGCTTCATATAAAAAAGGTTTACGGTGTTAGCTATAAGGTGTAGGGCTTCCTTAAACCCTCTACCTTCCGCCTTTTACCTTATATCAAAGTATTTTATTTAACAGCTGAATATATAACTCAATCCCGCCCTTGATCTCATCAACATATACATATTCATCGGCTGTATGACTTCTTGCGCTATCGCCGGGGCCCATCTTTAACGCAGGGAACGGCATCAACGCTTTATCGCTGGTGGTAGGTGAACCATAATAACCACGGCCCAATTCAATACCAGCTTTTACCAACGGATGATCCATGGGGATCGATGTTGATTTCATTCTTGTTGTACGTGGTTTAAACTGGCTCTTCAGGTTTTGTTTCAACTCACCCAAAATTTCATCGAATGTATACAGTTCATTCACACGCACATCAATTACAAATTTGCATTGCGGTGGTACTACATTGTGTTGCTGGTTTTCGGTACCAATCACCGTTACCGTCAACATCGATTCACCTAACAACGGACTTACCTTATCGAACATGTAATTACGGATCCAGTTAATATCGTCCATGGCAATGTACAAGGCGTTGATGCCTTCTTTACGGGCAGCATGACCGGCCTTTCCTTGTGCAATACAATCGATCACCATTAATCCACGTTCAGCAACAGCCATATCCATTTTGGTGGGTTCGCCCACAATACCAAAGTTGATATTACCGAGATAAGGCAACACCAGTTCAATACCGTTTACACCGCTGATCTCTTCTTCAGCACTTGCAGCAAACACCACGTTGTGCGAAAGATTTTCTTTCTCGTAATAATACAGGAATGTCGCAATAAGGCTTACTAAACATCCGCCTGCATCGTTACTGCCGAGGCCAAATAATTTTCCGTCTTCCACAACCGGTTCAAACGGATCTCTTGTGTATTTCGCATTCGGCTTAACGGTGTCGTGATGCGAGTTGAGTAATACCGATGGTTTTGCTGCATCGTAAAACTTGTTTTTTGCATACACATTATTGCCTACACGAAAATGTTCAATTCCCTTTTGTGCGAAGAAATGAATCAGAATTTCTGCGGTTTCGTTTTCTTCTTTTGAAAAAGACGGCGTGGCGATCAGCTGTTTTAGCAATTCTACTGCCTCGGTGTGAAGTTGGCTGATGTCCTGGTTGGCCATAATAATTTGTTTAACTGTTTGTAATGGATGTTCCGCTTTCTCCGTTGATCAGATCTTTCAAATGCTCTGCTTTACCAATTACTACTTTTTTTACGCCACTGTTTAACGCAGCAAATGCGTTATCGAGTTTCGGGATCATGCCCGCAAATATTTTTCCTTCTGCTTTTAACTGTTCGTACGATGCCGGATCGATATTGCTGATGACGGTTGCATCATCATTTGCATCGAGTAGTACCCCTGCTTTTTCAAAGGAATAGATCAAACTTACTTCATACAGGCTGCTCATGGCTTTTGCCACTTCCTGAGCAATCGTATCTGCATTGGTGTTGAGCAGTTGCCCCTTACCATCATGCGTAATCGGCGCAACCACTGGTATAAATCCATGCTCTAACAAGCTGCTCCAGCTTTGTGCATTGATCTTGTCTGACTTTACATCGCCTACAAAACCGTAATCAATTTCTTTTACCGGACGCTTATTCGCAGGAATTAAATTGCCGTCTGCTCCTGTAACACCAATGGCGTTGCAGTTGAGTGCTTGTAATTGTGCAATTATTTTTTTGTTAATGAGACCTGCATACACCATCGTTACTAAATCAATGGTTGCTGCATCGGTAATACGTCGACCATCGACATACTTACTTTCAATGCCGAGCGTTTCACCGATTTTGGTGGCAACTTTTCCGCCGCCGTGTATTAAAATTGCCTTGAAGCCCCCATCCCCTGAAGGGGGGCTAGTATGCCCTCCGACAAGTTTTGAAAAGCTTTCAAGAAAAGACGCCAAAACGGGTTCGCTATCAACAATATTCCCACCTATTTTAATAACAACTAATTTTTCCTTTTCAATCACAAGCTGTTTGTTTTCTTGAATGGTCGCTATTGTATCCTTAATCGTTTTTAAAACGGTTGACTTATTTTGAAATACCTCTTCATTCTTAAAGCGAAGAACTGTTAATCCAAGTGACTTTAAGTTTTGTTCCCGAACCTGATCGTTTATTTTTACTTCCTCAACCTCGTGAATACCTCCGTCAAGTTCTATTACCAACCTGGCAGCGTGACAATAAAAGTCAACAACATAGTTTGAAATCGGATGCTGTCTTCTAAATTTTAGTTTCCACTCATTTATATGAATATGTTTCCAGAGCAACTCCTCTGCAGGTGTCATTCTGTTTCGAAGCTCCTCGGCTTTTTGAAAAATCAGATGGCTTGCACCATAAAACATATTCTCCTTCATACTGCTGCAATTAATCGGAGTGTTAAGCACCCCCCTTCAGGGGATGGGGGTTTCTTAGTATTTCTGCCAAAACAGTTTGTGCTGCCCATACACGATTGCTCGCCTGTTGTGTTACAATGCTGTTGCTGCTGTCGAGCACTTCATCGCTTAATTCTACATTTCTGCGAACGGGTAAGCAATGCATTACTTTGGCGTTATTGGTTGTTTTCAGCTTTTCTTCTGTCAACATCCAGGCAGGATCGTTACAGTAAATGCGACCGTAATCGGTATAGGTACTCCAGTTTTTCACATATACAAAGTCGGCATCTTTCAATGCTTCATCCTGGTTGTGTGTAATGGTGGCACCTTTGGTGAATTGTTCATCCAGTTCATAATCTTCCGGATGGGTGATCACAAAATCAGCTTCGCCCCAAGCATTGATCCATTGTGCAAAACTGTTGCTTACACATTGTGGCAACGGTTTGATATGAGGAGCCCAGGTCAATACGATTTTGGGTTTGCGTTTTTCTTTGAATGTTTCAGTGATGGTAATGATGTCGGTCAACGACTGCAACGGATGCAGTGTTGAACTTTCTAAACTCACAACCGGAACACCTGCATATTTAATGAACTGTTTAATGAACAGTTCGCTGTAATCATCATGCTTATTTTGCAAAGAAGGAAATGTACGGATGGCCAGCACATCGAAATAATTTCCGAGAATAGGTGCCGCATCTTTCACGTGTTCCACTGTTGTACCACTCATGATGGCTTCTTCTTCAAACTCCCAGGTCCAGCCTTCGCTGCCTACATTAAATACGATGGGTTGCATACCGAGATTCTCAGCAGCGATCTGTGTACTCAGTCGAGTACGTAAACTGGGATTAAGAAAAATTAAACCCATGCGCTTGCCAGCACCTAATGCTTTATCAGAAAGCGGGTTTGCTTTATAGGCCAACGCTTTTTGTACAAGAGCGTTGATGTTATCTACATCATGAACGGAAATGAAATTTTTCAATTCTTTTTTCTTTTTTTATTCCAGATATAAATTACCAGTGTTGCAACCATCATATAAAATATAAACAAGGGCAACATTCCAAAATATCCTTTCATCATAAAGCCGGTCATACTATACTGACTAAATGATGGATTTACCAATAACAAAATGCTGTCAATTAAGAATGGTATTGCTAAAAGAAGAAATACGACTGCTAATTTTCCGGTTACATTTTGTTTCATAAAAACGCATTATCCTTTCATTGCTTCAAGTTCTTCCTTCACAGCATCAATAAACATTTCTGCATCTCTCTTCTTCAAACCAAGGCTTGGCAACAAACGAATTACATTTGGTTTTGCTTCGCCGGTGAAAATCTTTTGGTTGAGCAATAAATTTTTCTTGAGGTCTTTGTATTCTTCCGGTACATCAAAGCCAATCATTAAACCACGGCCACGTACAATCTCCAGTTCTTCGATCTTCTCTAATTCTTCACGCAGGTACTTACCGATCATCACCGCATTGCCCATCAATTTCTCTTCTTCCATTACTTCCAGCACTGCTAATGCGGCCGCACAAGCCAAATGATTACCACCGAAAGTGGTGCCCAACTGGAAATGTTTGGGTTTGATATGTGGTGCAATAATGATTCCGCCGATGGGGAAACCATTGCCCATACCTTTTGCCATACTGTAGATATCGGCATTTACGCCTGCAAAATCATGACTAAAAAATTTACCGCTACGGCCATAACCACATTGCACACTGTCAGCAATGTACACTGCACCATACTCATCACAGAGTGAACGTATTTTTTTAATGAATGAATTTTCTGCAACATTAATACCACCAACACCTTGAATACCTTCGATGATCACCGAAGAAATTTCATCGCCTTGTTTTTTGAAACAAGCTTCTAATGCCGCTTCATCATTCAACGGAAGGAAAATCACATTATCAGTTTCATTTACAGGTGCGATATAATTTTTATTATCAGTAGCGCTTACAGCAAGTGATGTACGACCATGAAATGCTTTGTTGAAAGCAATGATTTTTTTACGACCGTTGTGAAAACTCGCCAGCTTCAATGCATTCTCGTTTGCTTCTGCACCTGAATTACAAAGGAAAAGTTGATAATCTTCTTTACCGCTTACTTTACCCAGCTTCGCTGCTAATTCTTCCTGCAACGGAATTTTAATGGAGTTGGAGTAGAAAGCAATTTTGTTTAACTGCTCTTCAATTCGTTTTACCCAATGCGGATGTGTGTGTCCGATACTGATGACAGCATGACCGCCGTAAAGATCGAGGTACTGCTCGCCTTGATCATCCCATACATAGGAGCCTTTGGCTTTTGTAATGGCGATGTTGTTGATGGGGTAAACGTCGAATAAATTCATATAAACAGGTTGAGGGTTAAAGGTTTAAGGTTTAGGGTCCGTTCCGCCATTTCGCAGAAACTTAATAAAGCTGATGAGCATAGCTCTTACTTCATTGACCATTTTATTTACACTATTATATTCTTCTTCTGAAATATATTTTAATTCAAATGCTGCAAAACAACAGTAATCAACTTCGTTGACAGAACCGAGTGAATTGTCTAAGAAATGCGCAAAATCTTTGTCTGTAAATCGACCACAACCCTCTACAATATTCAAAGGAATAGAAAGCGATGCTCGGGAAAGTTGTGATGTAAGTTCGAAGCGTTCCCTATCTGGAAATTTTGGAACAATGTTCTTTTTCACGAACATATATTGCTCGTGTGCTTTTTTCCAAACGTCCAGTTTTTTATAGTCACGCATGTACTTTGTTTTCCTTACGCCGTATACCCTATACCTTTTACCTTAGAAATAGTTTGCTTTCAAATTCAATCCCGCTTTCTCATCCAGGCCAAACAACAAGTTCATGTTTTGTACCGCTTGTCCGCTTGCGCCTTTCAATAAGTTATCAGCTGCTGAATGAACAACGAGCATGTCACCCACTTTTTCCAGTTGAATGAGGCACTTGTTGGTATTCACGACCTGTTTTAAGAAAACAGCTTCTTTAATCACATGTGTAAATGCAGCATCAGCATAAAAATCTTCATAAAGTTTGTTCAGTTCATCAAGACTCTTTTCACATTTTACTTGTGAGCTGATGAAAATACCTCTGGTAAAATCGCCACGCCAGGGAACAAAGTTGACAGCAATATCGCTGTTGGGTTGTAACTGCAATAACGATTCACCCATTTCTCCGAGATGCTGATGCGTTAATGTTTTATAGGCCTGAATATTATTTGCTCTCCAGCTGAAATGTGAAGTGGCAGCCAGGCTTTGGCCGGCTCCTGTACTACCGGTGATGCCGGTTGTGTACACCTCTTTCAACAAGCCTGCTTTTGCCAATGGCAACAAACCAAGTTGAAGCGTGGTAGCAAAACAGCCGGGGTTCGCAATGTTGTTTGCAGTTTTGATTTGTTCTTTGTTCAGCTCAGGTAAACCGTAAACAAACTTGCGGTTGCCAATTGCTGAACTATTTGCTAAACGAAAATCATTGGCGAGATCAATTACTTTGATCTTTTCGTCAATTGTATTCTCAGCCAAGAACTTTTTTGATTCGCCATGACCGAGACACAAGAACAACACATCCAGGCCCCCGTTCCCTAAAGGGGTGAGGCTGTCGGTGAATTTGATTTTTGTTTCACCAACCAGGTCCTGGTGAACTTTATAAACAGGTTCACCTGCATTGCTTCTGCTATGCACAAAAGACAATTCTACATTTGGATGATTCACCAGTAAACGGATGAGTTCACCACCTGTATAACCTGCACCACCGATGATTCCTACTCTAATAGCCATAATTAAAAATTAAGAATGAAGAATGTGAAATGAAAAAGTGAAGGCCGATGATACAGCTACTTTGTCATTCTTCATTTCTCATTTGTTATTTTTTATTTTCTTCCTGAACCGAAGTCCAGATAGATGTTTGATTGCCGAATATTTTTGAGAAGCCTCTTACATCATCACCCGTAAAGCCGGTGTTCATTTCACCGTACTTACCAAACTTGCTGCTCATGAGATCGTATTTGCTTTCGATACCAATTACCTGGAAACGGTAAGGCATCAGTTGTAAAAACACATCGCCTGTAACATTTTGCTGACTGCTGATGAAGTAAGCTTCAATATCACGCATCACCGGATCAAGAATTTGTCCTTCGTGCATCCAGTTACCGTAGAATTGTGCGAGGGTATCTTTCCATTGCAACTGCCATTTGGTGAGCACATGCTTTTCTAATGCGTGATGCGCTTTCAGGATCACCATCGGCGCTGCAGCTTCAAAACCCACACGGCCTTTAATACCAATGATGGTATCGCCCACATGAATATCACGTGCAATGCCGTAAGCTCCGGCAATCGATTGTAAATAGTTAATGGCATCAACCGGATGATCAAACTGTTGATCATTCACCCCTTTCAATTCACCTTTTTCGAAATGAAGTTTTACTTCTTCGCTTCCGGTTTTCGTTACTTGCGTTGGCCATGCTTCTTCGGGCAACATGCCTTTGCTGTTGAGGGTTTCTTTACCACCGATGCTTGTTCCCCACAGTCCTTTATTAATAGAATACGCTGCTTTTTCAAAATTCATTTCCACACCCTTGCTCTTGAGGTAAGCAATTTCTTCTTCACGGCTCAACTTCATATCACGGATGGGTGTGATGATTTCAACACCGGGAATCATGATGTGGAAGATCATATCAAAACGCACCTGGTCGTTACCGGCACCGGTACTTCCGTGTGCTACTGCATCGGCATTTAATTTCTTTGCATGTTCAGCAATGTGTAATGCCTGGCTTAAACGCTCGGCACTTACACTTAACGGATACGTGTTGTTCTTTAAACAGTTTCCGAAAATGAGATACTTGATGATGCGTTCGTAGTAACCTTTTACTGCATTAACAGTCGTGTGTGTTTTTACGCCCAGCTTGTAAGCATGTGCTTCGATCTTTTGCAGTTCTTCTTCACTAAAGCCGCCGGTGTTTACAATTACCGAATGAATTTCATACCCTAAATCTTCACTGAGATATTTGGCGCAGTAAGTAGTATCTAAACCACCACTGAAGCCGAGAACTACAATTTTGCCCACATCCCCTGAAGGGGTGTTGTTACCAGAACTATTATTTTCAACAGACATTCTATTCTTGATTTTATTGTTGACAATTGTTATTACGATGAAGTGTACGACGCAGCAAAAGTTTAATAGTAACACATCGACGACTCCATAAATATTATCAGTATGATACCTTACACTCCTTTAGGAGATGGGGCTTATAAATGAAAATAATGGAGAAACCTTTTTGCTTTGCTTTCGCCTCCACCGTTTTCTTTACGACGGAAAGCTTTTAAAAATTTCCACTCTTTGAAACGCATTAATCGCTCAAAGCCTTTTTTATTTTCTTCAAAGAATTGCTTGGTTTCTTCCGGTTCGTAATGATCTTTCGGATCATAAAGCATGGCAGTACACATACAGTTCTTCCGCTCTTTGCTCATGAGAATATCGTAGTTCACACAGCTTTTGCAGCCGGCCCAGAAGTCTTCATCTTGTGTAAGTTCACTGTAAGTAACGGGTTCGTAACCGAGATCTGAGTTGATCTTCATTACAGCCAAACCGGTAGTTAAACCAAAAATTTTTGAATCGGGAAATAATTGCCGTGACAATTTAAAGATGCGCTCTTTGATTTGTTTGGCCACACCACTTTTCCGGAAAGGAGGGGAAACGATCAATCCGCTGTTGGCCACAAATGCACCATGGCTCCATGTTTCAATATAACAAAAGCCAACCCATGTACCATCTTTCAGCAATGCAATCACAGCTTTGCCTTCGTTCATTTTGTTGGCCACATATTCGGGGCTTCGCTTGGCAATGCCTGTGCCTCTTGCTTTGGCACTTTCTTCCATTTCCCGTGTGATGGTTTCGGAATAGTGAGTATCGCCACTATTGGCTACACGTATAATAATTTCCTGATTGTCCATGATTGAAAAAGCTTATCGAAACGGGGATCACCAATCCTGAAAATAAGTACCGGAAGGTTGTTCACTGACAGGGGCCGTGGTGAAGGGCTCGTCCTATCAGACGATGCGTCGAGGTCGTGGAGAAAATACATAGAAGTTAGAAGTGCTGTTGTTGGCACTTACTTCAATTGTGTGGTATGTATTTGTGTTTGTCAACTGTTTTGAAAATTGAGGAACAAAAGTAAACGATATATTTAAAACAGAGACATAAAATTTTTGTGAAGGTTTAAGAACGATAGTTAGTGAAAGTCAGCTGGCATCAAGGCTTTGCTTCTTCTTTACAAACGAGATCATCAAACCACTTACAATGATCAGCACAATTCCTATCAGCGAAACAACATCCGGAAACGCATCGCCCAACAGCATACCAATGAAAATGCTGAAGATGATGCCTGCATAGCTGATAGCCGAAACAACTCCTGCTTTATCAGCACCGTATGCCTTGGTAACAAAATACTGACCAAACAATGCAGCAATCCCCATCAGCAAAACAGGAAACCATTCTGCTTGCTGCGGCCAGCGCCAGTTGATGAAGAGAATATCATCTGCCGGCAGTTGTACTAGCGAACGCAGGAATGTAAAGAACAAAGGAACCAAAACACCGGTCAGTACAAACGATAGTACAATCACTCTTGTATCATAATACTTCGTGAGTTTACCAACAGTGATATAGGCAATGGCTGATAAGATACCACTAAGCAACCCTGCCAGATGATAATACCAGGGCAAATGAATACTGGGTTTGTAAATAAGCAGCATACCTGCAAAACCAATCAACACAGCAAGTAGTACCCATCGACCTTCAAATTCTTTAAATAAGAGAAATGTGAACAGTGCAATGAACAATGCCGATGTTAAATTATAACTCATAGCTGTGCCCAGCGGCAAATGCAGAATACAGTAGAGTAGCATATACACTGCTGATGTACCCATCAAGCCACGAAAAATGAGGCGCAACAGTTTGCCTCCGGTTTGTAGAGGCGGACGATTGAATAAGCTGATTGCGATGAATAATAAACCAATACTATTTCTCCAGAATACCAATTGCCCAGCATTAAAACTTCCTTTCAACACTTTGGCAGCTCCGCCCATTACAGAAAAGCCAAGAGCGGCCAGTAACATAAAGAAAATGCCACGATATGTTGGAGAGATGTTCAATGTTAATTGCCAACATTCCTGTTTGCTCTCGGCACCAGGTAAATTTCTTTCTGCCTTCCGCCAATGTAGCGAAAACCATTTTCATCAAAATAACCATCCTGTTCCAGCATAATGCGGATGCTTTTTTTCCATTCGGGAATATCCGTTGCAGCATTTAACTCAATACTGTAAGCAGTGCGATAGTTCATCGGAAAATCACCTGCACCGGGTACGCCACCCTGCTGATCCCACAGTCCAATGGTTGGACCGGCAGCATGTCCGTGAAAACCCAATGGATGCGTATAGATCACCGCTTTAATATTCTCCTTCTTTGCCTGTGCTAATGCATCGGCTAAAATTTGATTCCCTGTTTTACCAAGTTTGAATTGTGAGGTAAGAATATCCTGCAAGCGGTTCGCTTTTGCAAATGCATCACGAATTGTTTTGGGTACTTCTGTTTCGCCGGGTCGTAGTACATACGCATGTTCCTGCACATCGGTATTTAACCGCAGGTAAGTAATACCAATATCAACATGCAACAGGTCGCCGGGTTGAATTACATCATCTTTTGGTCGGTTGGAAAAACTGCGGAGATGTTCAAAATTTTGCGGATCGTTGCGTTGAATGGAAACCGATGGATGAAACCAGGTGCTGTACCCCATGCTTCTGATCTTTTCACGGAACCACCACACCACATCATCGGTTGTGGTAATACCGGGTGTAATCACTTTCTCCGAAAAACCTTCTTCAATAATTTTTCTTGTTTCATACACCAGCTGCGGATAGATCTGCATTTCCCGTTCGGTTCTTGTTTCGAGCCAGTTCACCGCAAGGTTTTCGGCACTCACCACTTTTGATTTGAATGTTGCCGGTAGTTTCTGCATCATCTCGTTGTAATCCGTCACATCCAATCCATCGGCCTGGTTGTGGTGTGTGGAAGTGTTGATGCCGATCTTCGTTGGGTTGCGTGTGGTAATGATGTTCATCAATGCATCCCACTGGTTGGGAAATTTCTGCATATCCCATTCAGCTTTGATATTATCGCCCACATTGTAGCGGGCTATCGCCAGTTTTTCAAATTGCTTTTTTGCGGGGTTGTTGTAAAACACCAGAATGGTTCTGCGTCTTGCAGAAATCCATGTAGAAGGCAGCATGGTACGGATTACCGGATCTTCATTGTATTCTCTCGAAACAACAATCCACATATCAATTCCATTTCGTTCCATCAACATCGGTAATAAGTTATTGAACCGATCAGCAAGAATTTCATCAATTACCCGTGATTGTTCACGCATGGAAACAGCTTGCGATGTAACAGAACGAACGGCAGTAAGTACTAACAGAAACAAGAACAGCTTTTTCATACAGAAGAATTAGTTTTCTAAGGTACGAAAGCAACAAACTATTACCTGTGTAAGAAAATGGAAGAGAAAAAAATTTGTGGATTGAAATTTTATATTATTTTAGCAAACCTTTTAGAAAAAGAAAAGGTCACCTGTAGAAACAGCTGACCGTTAACGATTGCTTGCCATATAAAAAAATAGATCTGTATCTTTCATGAGCCACTTGCCGTGGCTTGATTCTTGGCCGTTTACGATGCTTTGCTTACTCTAACGATTGCCTGTCGTATTTTTTTTAAGCCCGAATCCGAGACAAATGTAAACCTGTTAATTTTACAGGTAAAAACAAATCACTATACATTTTATGATGTCAAAGTGATGGAAACACCGTAAAACACAGGCTGGGCAAGGATTTCAGAAAAAAAAAATATTATGGCCAACAGGTTTTCAGATACATTATTTCAATTAATTCACTCGTTGGAGAAAGCGGAAAAACGCCATTTCAAACTCTACATCAAACGGAGTTCCTCCAAAGAAGACCTCAAGATCATCCAGCTTTTCGATGCCCTGGATAAAATGCAGGAGTACGATGAAAATGCCCTGCTGAAAAAACTCACCGACAACAGCAAAACAAAACTCGCCAATCTCAAAACCCATCTTTACAAGGAAGTGCTGGCCAGCTTACGGCTTCTCAAAACTGGTGAGAACGTGGATCTGCAGTTGAGTGAACATTTAGACAATGCCCGCTTGCTGTACAACAAAGGCTTGAAACAACAAAGTCTGCGCATCATTGAAAAAGCAAAAGAACTGGCACGAGCCAATCAGAAATTTAATACACTGGTGCAGATCATTTCGCTGGAAAAGAAAATTGAAACACTCCACATCACCCGCAGCTCTACCGATAAAACAGAGCAGATGGCCCGTGAAGCACTGGATGTAAGCCGGCATATTGATCGTGTAACACGTTTATCCAATCTTGCTTTGCTGCTCTACCGCTGGTATGTGATCAACGGGCATGCACGTAATGAAGAAGATGAAAAAGATATCAAAGATTTTTTCAAAAACTATTTACCGAAAGATCTTACGCAGGTCAATGGTTTTTATGAAAAGCTTTACCTCTATCAAAGCTATTGCTGGTATGCGTTTATACGGCAGGATTTTTTAATGTACTACCGCTATGCACAAAAGTGGGTTGATCTGTATAAAGAAGATCCGCATTTAAAAACAATTGAAACAGGTCACTACATCAAAGGAATGCAGGCTTTACTGAATGCACATTTCGATTTACGCAACTTCCATAAGTTTGAAGAAACTGTTCGTGAGTTTGAAGCGTATGAAAAAACACCCGAAGCCCAGCTGCACGATAATTTCAGGACACATACTTCCATTTATATCAACAGTTCAAAAATAAATGGTCACCTGATGAAGGGAACGTTTAAAGAGGGTTTGAAATTAGTGCCCATCATTGAAGAGAAGCTGCATGAATATGCGTTGTTTGTTGATCAGCACCGGATACTCGTATTCAATTATAAAATTGCATCGCTGTATTTTGGAAACGGGAATTATGAAAAAGCAATTGACTATCTCCACCGCATCATTAACGGACCAATGGACATCCGAATCGATCTTCAATGTTATGCCCGTTTGATGCACCTGCTGAGTCATTACGAACTGGGGAACTATGAAATATTGGACTCGTTGAGTAAATCGGTTCACCGGTTTATGGAAAAGATGAAAAATTTAACCACTGTGGAAGAAGCGGTTTTTAAATTTTTGAAAACAAGTTTTACGCAGTCGCCCGATAAGATCAGAAAGGCGCTGGAAAAATTATTATCCGATATCAAACACCTGGAGAACAACCGTTTTCAAACCCGCTCTTTTGCTTACCTCGATATTATTTCCTGGGCCGAAAGTAAAGTGTACAACAAAACCATGGAAGAAGTGGTACATGGTAAGTATATGAAGAGTAAACGAAAATAATTGCTCTGTACCGGTGAGGTTGGGCTGGGTGGCTCACCCACTGATTAAATCTTCATCAATCGCTCTACCGCCTGTTGCAAGGTTCTGTTTTGTTTGCTGAAACAAAAACGCACCACCTTATCATCTTTGTGGTTATGATAAAAAGCAGAGAGGGGAATGGTAGCAACACCTGCTTCTTTTGTTAAACGTATCGCCAGATCTTTATCTGCTTCATCACTGATGCGGCCATAGCTTGCACAAACAAAATAACTACCACTGGTAGGAAGCAAATCAAATTTTGTTTGTTTCATCAACTCAATAAAATAATCACGCTTCTGTTGCATAAAACGTGGCAGCGATAAATACGCCTCTTTATTTTTCAAGTAATCAGCCAATGCAACCTGTGCAGGTGTAAAACAACTGAAACAATTGAACTGATGTACTTTCCTGAACTCTTTTGTAAAAGCAGCAGGCGCAATACAATAACCCAGCTTCCATCCTGTACAGTGATACGTTTTCCCAAACGAAAAATTCACAAAGCTTCGTGCAAACAACTCCGGGTATTTCAACATGCTTTCGTGCGGCAGTTCATCGTAGATCAAATGTTCATACACTTCATCACTCACAATAAATATATTGGTATCGGCAACAACAGCCTTTAACTCAGCAATATCATTTTCATCCAATACACTTCCGGTAGGATTATGCGGCGAGTTAATAAGAATAGCTTTTGTTTTTGGGGTGATGGATGAACGTACCAGGTCCAAATCAATTTTATAATCAGGATACGTTACTGGCAGCGGAACTGCTTTTGCACCGTTGATCTCAATGTTGGGGATATAACTGTCGTATGCCGGTTCAAATAAAATCACTTCATCACCCGGTTGCAGTATCGCAGTCAACGACGAATAAATAGCATACGTTCCCCCCGGAGTGATGGTGATCTCCGTATCGGGATTCACTTTCGTTTGGTAAAGAAATTCCACTTTCTCAGCAATGCTTTCCCGCAAACCAATCAACCCAGGCATGGGTGCATATTGATTGTGACCATTCTTCATTGCTTCAGCAACTTTCCCTGTCAGTTCTTCACTCATCGGAAAATCAGGAAATCCCTGACCGAGATTCACCGCTTTGTGTTCGGTTGCCAACGCACTCATTACCGTAAAAATGGTAGTGCCAACATCGGGAAGTTTACTTTTGATTTGCATACCTACAAAGTAAAGAAGAGGATTTGTTTCTGCACCTATTTATTCTGTGGAACTCTTTTTTCGGCTATAACTTACACCTGTTAAACGGTTAAATACTTATCTTTCTTTACTAAATTTTTTTAACGATGAATGCCCGCCGAAAGTTTCTCCAACAATCAACCCTGCTGGCTGCAGGAGGTTTACTGATCCCTGCGTTTGAATCCAATGCATTTTCCATTTTCAAGAGTCGCATTTCGCCTTCCGACCAGGTAAATATTGGTGCTATTGGTATTAAAGGAATGGGCTGGAGTAATGTTATGGCCGCTTTAAAAATTCCTGGCGTAAACCTGGTTGCTGTTTGTGATGTTGACAAATCGGTTATCAAAAACCGGTTGGAAGAGTTGGGTAAAAAAAATGTAGACACCTCCAATATAAAAACCTACGGCGATTACCGGAACTTACTGGAGCAAAAAGATATTGATGCAGTCATCATCGGCACACCCGATCACTGGCATGCACTCATGATGATCCATGCATGTGAAGCCGGTAAAGATGTATATGTAGAAAAACCTGTTGGCAACTCCATCATTGAGTGTAACAGAATGGTAGCTGCACAAAAACGTTACAATAAAATTGTACAGGCCGGACAATGGCAACGCAGTCAGCAGCATTTTAAAGATGCGGTTGCGTTTGTACACAGCGGTCAGTTGGGCAATATCCGCACTGCAAAAGTGTGGTGTTACCAGGGCTGGATGAAACCCGGGCCGGTTGTACCTGATTCTGCGCCACCAGAAGGTGTGGATTATAAACAAT
This sequence comes from uncultured Chitinophagaceae bacterium, assembly GCA_964392955.1. Classification (GTDB taxonomy): domain Bacteria; phylum Bacteroidota; class Bacteroidia; order Chitinophagales; family Chitinophagaceae; genus Lacibacter. The sequence continues at coordinate 19,753 of CAYMSG010000001.1, forward strand.
GGCTGGGACCTGCGAAAACAAGACCATTTAACAGCAGCCGTTTTCATTTCAACTTCCGTTGGTTTTGGGATTATGCAGGTGGATTGATGACCGACTGGGGTGTGCATTTGTTAGACTATGCATTGATTGGAATGAAAGCCGATCTGCCCATCAGCATTGCAGGGCTTGGCGGAAAGTTTGCGTATCCCGATCTGTATGAAGAAACGCCTGATACATTAACCACGTTGTATGAGTTTGATAAATTCAATATGGTGTGGGATTCAGCCATGGGTATTGACAATGGTTCGTACGGAAGAGATCATGGCATTGCATTTATTGGGAACAACGGCACGCTTATTTTAAACCGTGGCGGCTGGGAAGTAATTGAAGAGAAACGCAGCAGTAACAAAGTAATCATGCCCTTGCAAAAATCTTCTGATAACGGACTTGATAAACATTGGGTGAATTTTATTGATGCTGTAAAATCACGTAAAGCCGACGATTTGAATTGTTCGATACAAGCGGGCGCACATGTAGCCACCGTAGCGCAAATGGGTAATATTTCGTACAGAAGCGGAAAAAAATTATTGTGGAATAAAGCCAAGGGTGCGTTTACAGATGAAGCCATCAATAAACAATATTTGTTGAACGAATATCATAATGGATATAAGTTGCCGGTTGTGTAGTTGAGTGGCGGATAAGCTGTTCAAATTGTGTTTGTTCTTTCTTTCGAGGATTCGGGCTGGCTGCAATACTCCAAAAAAGAAGTAAATTCGTTTATGCATTTAGATCAAAAAGAAATTAAATTAATCGCACAATACTTCAGTACCCAACCGGTACTGCGTGCATTTCTTTTTGGTTCCTACAGCCGTCGGGATGCAAACGAATCAAGTGATATTGATATTCTTGTTGATCTTGATTATTCCCGACATATCGGCTTTGGGTTTGTTGCGATAAAAGAGGGGCTCGAAAAAACATTGCATCGCAAGGTTGATCTTGTTTCTTCAAAAGCTATCTCGAAACATATTCTCCCTTTCATTGAAAAAGAAAAGCAACTGATCTATGAAAGAAAAAATGGGGGATAAACAACGGCTGCTTCACATACTTGATGCTATTTCCGAAATAGAAAATTACACAGAAGGGGCAGCACTTGAATCCTTCCTCTCTAATTCAATGATGCGTTTCGCCTCTATTAAACAAATTGAAATTATTGGAGAGGCTGCAAATTATGTAACACCTGAAACCAAACAACAGTTTAGTGAAATTGAATGGGGTCAGATCACAGGTATGCGTCACATCCTTGTTCACGAATATTTTGGTGTAGATGCCGATTTGGTTTGGCAGGTGATTATGGAGGATCTGCCGTTGTTAAAGATCAAGGTTAAACAAATTATTGATTTGTTGTAAGCAATAAATTACTGCTTATAGTTTGTAAAATAAATGTACCGTCTTATTGAACAGGCATCGCCACATCATCCACCCACAACTTTGCATATTCATCTTTCCAGTTATGCTTCCAGCGTTTATGACTCCACAAATACAGATCAGGTTGTAACCGGATATTTTCTTCGAGATGCCTGACATAACGCCGGATCAATTCGCCATCGGGTAACGCCTTTGGGTCTTCACACAACAGAAAATAATCAAAATGATAATGGCCCCGTTTCATTCTTGTAGTAGTCATCATTGCCACCGGAATGTTTTGTCCACGTGCAAATTTTTCCGGGCCTTTTACAAAGCCGGCAGGCTTGTTTAAAAAATAAAGCCAATAGGCATTGTCGGGGGTTACCGGACGTTGATCAGCACCCAAGGCCAGCAGGTATTGCTTTTTGCGCCACGGAATAATAGCTCTTGCCATATCGTTGCTTGAAAGCAAGGGATTACCCCAACGGCCACGGATATAACAAATCAGCCGGTTCATTACCTGGTTACTCTGCGGGAGATAAACTGTAAGAAATGTATAGGGCTGATTGATGCCGGCATGCAAGGTCATCATCTCCCAATTAAAAAAATGGCCGAGGTTTACCTGCACTGCTTTACCTGTTGCAAACAGTTGATGAAATACTTCAAAGTTGCCGCTCAACCGTTTGTTCATCGATGCTTTACTGATCGAAAGCAGTTTAATTGTTTCGATCCAGTTATCACAAAAATTACGATAGAATTTTTTTGCAATTGCTGTTTTCTCTTTTTCTGTCTTTTCAGGAAACGCCTGTGTAAGATTACTCATTACCACTTCTTTACGATACCGTAAAACCGATCGCAGCACAAAAGCGCCTGCGTCGGATACAAGGTAGAGTACACGCATCGGCAACAAGGAGAACAGATATAAGATTCCGAAAACCAGGTAATACATGGATTGGGCAATTCGCCCGCAAGGTACAAGCCTTTGTACAACTTCTGTATTTTATTCTATCAGAAACAACAAGTTCTGGGAAGGAGGATTCACGTTTACGATTTTGTTATTGACAGCAACGGCATGTATAAGAACAAAACTACTTTACTGTTACCGGCGCAGGAGCGTCCTGAAACTTTTTGTACTTGCCCAGGCATTTTCCAAGAAAACAAATGAAAGGAAGCACTATCCTTTTCACGAATACAGGTAGTTCAGCAAGATCAAATTCTGTTTGATAACGGGTGAGTAAAAACGCAGCATCAAAAATTTCCGGTTTGGCCGATTTGTTTTTTGCCTGTGCTGCAAACAAGGCACTCAAAAAGAAAACAGAGTTAAATGCCGGTTGCATATAACCTTTGCAATGCAATGTATCGGTACCTGCATTCCAGAAACGATGGGGTTCGCCTTTTTTAAACACAACCGTTTCACCCGCACCGGCAAACTTTTTTTCTTCTCCTTTCCGTTCATAGCCAAGGTTACCGCTGATAACAGTAAACACTTCATCTTGCAGCCAGTGCGTGTGCATTACCGGACCAATACCCGGTGCTACAAAATTTTCACCCATCACTTTTTCTCCTTCCGGGTGTAATTCAACGTTGTGAAAAATAATTGTTTCACCCAGTGTATTATCAATTGTGTGTGGATAGCTGATCTGCATCTTTTTCTTTTATCATCAAAACTAAGAGCGGCAGCTTGCTGCCGCAACAGGATTGTTTTAAATTGAAGTATCGGCTGTATGAATTGATGATGAAACAAATGAAAGACGGGAAAATGCCTGCATCAAACAATATGAATTTGCAAACACTCAACCAATACAATAATATCCGGAAGATCACAGGCAAGGTTAGAGAAATGGTACATCGCACAGATCCCGGTAAGTATGTGCTTCAATCAACCGTACAAAACAAAGTAATTGTAAAAGATAAGATCAACGGGAAAAAATTGTTTCCCGAAAATGCGGCTACTGAATATGCATGGTTTCATATTACACTGGAACATGATCCTGATGGTCCGTATAAACTGCAGCTTTGATGATTATTGCTCATCAAATAAATAAAAGATCGCAGCCTTCACAGTTATTGCCTTTTTTGACTCACCCATGAAAACAAATTTCGTTGTTGCCAATATTTGTAAATCTTTGCGTACACTCAGCAAAGCTATCACTGCATGAACAGAAGAAAACCAACCGTACTGCTGCACCCGATTGTCTGTATCCTTTTGGCAACGATGTTACTCGGGGCCTGCATCAGTCCACGTAAAACCGATAAATGGGTTGCCAATTATTACGGTAGTGTACCTGCACCCATTAAACGAAAAAACGACCTGGTAACTGTGCAATCGACGGTTGCATCGATGGGTTCGGTCCTTTCCGAGAGCCGGAGAAAATCTGTAAGCGTATTACCGTTGCTCGTTTACTGGAAATGGAATTATGTAAATGCCTGCCAGCTCAATCCGCAAATGGCACTGAATAATTTTACAACAACTGTAAACAGTTATGCCGCCCGTGTGCTGAAACCAAAACTGCTCAACCAAACCATGGAGTTAACCGTTGAAAAAATTCCTTCGGCGTTTGACCTGGATAATACCGGTCATTATATTTTCATGGGCATTTATGGTGCCGGCTGGGAAACTGTAACGCTGCTGCCGCAGGAACATGCCTTGCAGGTTTCGTACAAAGTGATCAACGCCGATAAAAGCATTGCCCAAACAGGAGCCGTAACAGTGCCGATTTCGATACAACCTGTAAAAGCGGGACTGTATCAATCGGTTAAGAAAAAAATGGGATTATATCTGCAGCAGTACGATGCTGCAATGACGGTGATGGGCCGCAAACTGGTGGATAAACTGGCAACGGAATTGTAAACAGCCATACACTAAAAAAGAAGCGCCTGCCATCCGGCAGGCTTTTTTTATGATAATATCTATGTTCTGTGTTTGGTACATGCCTGCGGGATTATTGTCTATTGTTACAAATCTTATACATTAATTACATTCAAAACACAAGATTGTATTCCTCTTTTCGTCTATAAAGCACGAACAAACAAATCGCTTTCATATTACAGCATTGTACATTTGAAAACCGGATTTTTTGCAAGGCCTGTACATAAACCGTAATCAATGTAAAAAATCAAATCCAAAACCAATAACAAGCAGATGGCAAACAATCAATCGTTCAACAGGATGTTCCGCTTTCAGCAGCAGGCAATCCTTTTCGTTTTCCTGTTCCTGTTTACGCTGACAGGTACAAAGGCACAAAACAAGTTACCTGCAACAAAAACGACCAACAAATTTGTGCATAAAGGGGCGGGTAATCCTTACCTCCCGTTGTGGGAACATTTACCCGACGGTGAGCCCCGTGTGTTTGAAGATCCCGACAAGCCGGGAAAATTCAGGGCCTATATCATCGGTTCGCATGATCTGCGGGTGAACAGTTATTGCGGCCCCGACATCCGCATCTGGTCGGCTCCTGTTGAAGACTTATCGAGCTGGCGGGATGAGGGTCCTGTGTTTACTTACCCGATCGATAACCAGTGGGATGTAATGTATGCCCCCGACCTGGTAGAAGTAAAACGAAAGAACGGTAAAAAAGAATATTACCTGTACCCGCACAGCCGTGGCCGCAACCGGGAGGCGATGGTGGCCAAAGGCGATCGTCCCGACGGACCTTTTATCCCCATCAATTTAACAGCAGATGGCAAGGCAACTGTACCGGGAAGTATTTTAGGTTTCGACCCCGCCGTGTATGTTGAATACATCACCGATCCGAAAGATCCTGATTATGAAATTGGTTTCCGTGCGTATGGCTACTGGGGGTTCCAGGGATCGTCTGCTGCACAGTTAGATCAGAATACGATGTACACACTGCGGCCCGGCACCAGCATCATCAAACCATTTCTGCCTGCAAGTGCACGTTATGGCGGACAGCTTCGTGAACCCGCAGGTACGGTGTATCCTGCCATTTTTCCCAATGAAGACCTGGGAACCTTCAACTTTTTTGAAGCCTCTTCGATCCGTAAAGTGGGGAACAAATTTGTGACGGTGTACAGTGGCTATTCAGGACCGGATTATGGCCTGAGCAGCTCCAACTCCACCTTGCGTTATGCCTATGCCGACTCGCCGTTAGGCCCCTGGAAAAGCGGAGGTGTATTGGTGGATTCCCGTGCGCCGGTACTTAACCAGGATGGAAGCGCTTTGCAAACAAGTTACTCCGGGCATAATACACACGGAAGCATACAGGACATCAACGGTCAGTGGTATGCATTTTACCACCGTCCGCCACGGGGTTTTGGTTATGCACGCCAGCCGATGGTAGCACCGGTTACGGTTGTTGCTGATGAAAAACCGGTAGCTGATGGCGGAAAAGTTACCATCAGAGCATACGATCCTTATGCAACCAATCAATTGTGGACAGCAAAAGACAGCCAGGGAAAAGAATACAAAGGTGCCGAAGTAACGTCGGAGGGTTTTCATTTCTATGGCCTCGATCCTTATAACTATTATTCTGCGGGGTATGCATGTTATCTGTCAACACAATCCATTCAACAGGATTCATGGGATATCTGGGATAACCATATGCCGATAGAAAAAGTAAAAAACGGCAACATCATCGGTTATAAATATTTCGGGTTTGGCGGACTGGCACAAAACAAAAACGGGTTGAAAGCTTTTGAAGGAACGAAACCGGGCAACCAAACAAAGTTTCATTTGTTCCTTACACCCACTACCGCAAAATCGTTCAAGGTGAATGTATGGCTCGACGGGCCTTGGGACAATGCTACCTGGAACGGTAAAAAAATCGGTGAAATCATTGTTCCTGCAAATGCCAAACAGGAAGTAACACAATTCACAATTGATGTAGCGAAATATGTAGACAAGCTTGATAAAAAGCATGCAATCTTTTTGGTAGCAGAAGGAGACAGCACGGATGTACTGTTCAATTTAAGTGGACTTGGTTTCAGTTCAGCAAAAAAGAAATTGGTACGCCCTGTTGTTCCTGTTGTCAGCATAATGGTGAATGGAAAAGCAATTGATCTTCCTGCAACACCTGTACGATCTACCAATGCAAATGGTATTACCGAATACAATTTGTACGAAGCAACCGTGAAAATTCCTGCAGGTACAACCGGCATACCTACTGTAAAAGCATCTTCCAACAATCGTACTGTAAAAGTGAACGTTACACAAGCTGCAGCAAAAGATGGAAAAGCAGTTATAACATTCAACTACAAAGGCGTTCTAAAAACATACAATGTGCTGTTTGTGACGGAATAAACTACCCGACACTTCATTCGATCATAAAAAAGCAGGAAGCAACATTGTGCTTCCTGCTTTTTATTTGTTAATCGTTGTTGTTTAATTTTTTACTTTCACCGGTGTCGGATAAGCCGGCACTTTAATATCCATAGCAGGTAGTTTCTTCAACTGTTCCATCAATTCTTTTACGGCTCGTTCCAGTTGTGGATCACGACCATCCTGTAATGAACGTGCATCTTGTCGCACTTCAATATCCGGAGGCACGCCTTCATTTTCGGCCACCCATTTTCTGTTGATGGGATCGAACACGGCATTATCAGGTGCTGTGAGTGCACCACCATCTACCAATGAATAATGCACCGATGATTTTACCAAGCCGCCCCATGTGCGTGCACCAATCAGCAAACCTGCTTTCTGCTGACGGAAGACCCATGGAAAGAAATCACCACCCGAACCTGCCTGTTCATTGATCAGTAATACTTTTGGTCCGAGAATACCGGCAGGTAATTTCATCGGCTTCCCGTTGGGCACTTCGTTGGTGAGTGATGCACGTATGGTACGTGTCATCAAATCAACCATGTAATCATCTAACAAACCACCTCCGTTGAAACGTTCATCAATCACTGCACCCAGTTTATCCTGCTGTGCAAAATAATAACGGTTGAAACTTACAAAACCACCGCCTCCGGTGTTGGGCACCCACACATAAGCAAGTTTACCGCCCGACAAACTATCAACCAATCTACGGTTATCTTCTACCCATACACGTTGACGTAATGCATTTTCATTCCGCAATGGTTTTACAATTTCTTTCCAATGTCCTTCAAATGCAGGTTTGCTGTTGATGTGTAAGACGGTTTGTACATCGGCAGTTCCATCCAATGCTTTGTACGGATCATCACTTGCAGTTAACTCTTTTCCGTTGATGCCAACGAGGTAATATCCGTTTTGCATGTTCATGCCCGGACGATCAAGCGGACTGCTTAAGCCGGGGTTCCAGCTTTCGGTGGTGTAGATGCGTGCAATTTTCCAACGGCCATTCTCTGCCACAAGATCAGCACCAAGCAATCCCACACTTGCTGTTTCTACCTCGGGATAATCACCACCAAAAACAAAACTGTGTCCTACACTCAACTCACCATTCACCTGGTCGAGAATATAACGCAGATCATCTCTGTGTTTGATATAAGGTACTAATGGCGCATACCGTTGATATACTTCATTCCAGTTGCGGCCATGCAGATTGGGATCGTAGAAATAATCACGTTCATATCGCCATGCTTCTTCAAACATTTGTTTCCATTCTTCAGCACGATCGAGTTGCATCCGCAGATCGGTCTTTAAATTTTTGCCATCGTTGCCATTGGGTCCACCGGTGTTAATTACTTTCCATGCACCCATGACACTGGCCAGCATTTTCTTTCCATCGTTTGAAACAGATACTCCATTAGCGCCCGTTAAAAATTCTTTCGCTTCTTTTGCTTCCAATGAAAACTTGTGCAATACCGAAGGTCGGTTGGCAACACGTTCGTTAATAAACACGGTACCGGCAGGACCTGCAATCATATCAAAGTAATTCCGTTTGGGAATGGGTAACGGAATGGTGCGACGATCGATACCATCAAAATCGATCACAACCGCTTTATCGTCTTTTGGTTTATCCGTTGCAGGTTTCGGTTCTTCCTTTGGTTTCTCTTTTCCTTTCTCTTCCGGCTTCGCTTCAGTTTTTACTTCCGGTTTTGGTTCGGGTTTTACTTCTTCCTCATCACTCGTTGGTTTGAAAGGTGATTGATCGCCCTTGCGCAGATTGATCACATACGCTTCGTATTCGGGCCGTGCATTCTGCGAACTGGTATTGGCCCAGCCGCTGCCCAACGCCAGTTCTGTAGTTGCCAGAAAATAAAGATGCTTGTTGTCTCTATCCCATGCCGGGCAAAAAGCATCGGCAAAACTGTTGGTGAGCGATTGTACCGTTTTCGTTTTTACATTGTACACGTTGATGCTGCGCAACATATTGCTGCCCGATTTGCTGTAGGCCAGCCATTGTCCATCGGGGCTCCAGGTTAATCCCATACCACCCCGTTCCATATTTGTTCCGCCTACATCTGCAGTCGTAATGTTACCACTTGCTACTTCTACGATTCGTATACGCACATCATCATCTGTAAAGGCAATGTATTTTCCATCGGGGCTCCAGGTTGGTTCCCATGCCATCTTTGATTCGCCAATGGAAATGCTGCGGCTTTTGCCCATGCCATCCTGCGGTGCCACGATCAATGCATACCCTTTGCCACCTGCATCAGAAAACCAGGCGAGTTCATTACCCAATGGCGACCAGAGCGGGGCACGATCGGCTGTACCGGAACTTTGTGTGATGTTGCGTACATCACCATTCTCAGCAGGTACGGTAAAAATTTCGCCTCTTGCTTCCACAATGGCACGCTTGCCTGTTGGTGAAAGGGATGCCCATGAAATTCGCCGGCCAACATTTTCCCATTTTGGTGCTGCCCATGGAAAATCGCCCACGACTGTGATATCAATTTGTTTGTTATTACTTCCACTCACATCCATGCGATGCAGCCAGCCTTCCCGTTCGTACACTAACGTAGAGCCATAACCGCTGAGCCATTTCACATCAGCGCCTGTGAATTTTGTTAACTGTGTAAGTGTTCCTGCACCCGGAGTATAACTCCAGATGTTGGCAACACCGCCGTTGCGATCGCTCATGAAATAAATTTTATCGCCCAGCCAAAGTGGTTGCAGATCGGTGCTGCGCTCGTTTGGCAATAATGTTTCACTGTAATCTGCAAGATTGAGAATAATGAGCGGTGTGTTTTGTCCGCCACGATAGGCCCGCCATTCCACATCCCAGCGATCCATTTTATCGATGACCATGCGTTTACCATCAGGCGCATAACTGCCATCGAAGCCCCATTGCTTTGCCAATAGGGTAGAAGGACCACCTGTTACCGGAACGCTCCATAACCGCATGTATGATGCTGGTGCTGTTTCCCGTTCGGATGTGTACAATACCTGTTTACCATCGTTGCTCCAGCCACGTGTCATGGAGAAAGAAGGATGCCAGGTGAGTCTTATTGCTTCACCGCCTTTGGCTGGTACAATATACACCGCCTGGATGCCGCTGCGGTTGCTGGTAAAGGCGATCCATTTTCCATCGGGCGAAAAATGCGGATCGGTTTCAACGGCAGGTGTGCTGGTTAAACGCAATACATTTTGTCCGTTGAGATCGGCTACCCACAGATCAGCACCATAAATAAACGCTACCTGTGTAGCACTAACAGTTGGCTGACGTAAGAGACGTGTGCTTTGTGCCTGGAGTGTTTGGATGGACAGCAACAGGATGGAAGCAAGGAGTACAGCACATTGCCGTTTTGTAAACGCCTTGCAGGTTTTGAATGATAAGAAATTCATGTGATGAAGTTTGATGTGAAATGATGAGACGATACTTAAATATAAGTGCAAAAAAGCGTGAATGCAAACAGAGAGATATAATAAAAAGAATTCCTTGTTACATCACCATGTAGCAATTCGATCGTTATTAATCAATACGTCTATTGTAAGTGGAAATTGTAAAAGATAAAGTAGGGACTCATTGTTAGCAACAATACTATCAACTCCTCTCTTCCTCAATCTGCAACTTATACCCCTTGCCGTGGATACTGATAATTTTTACAGCGGCATCTTGTTCTAACTTTTTCCGCAGTTTCGACATAAATACATCGAGGCTGCGGCCCACGATCACACCTTCATCTTCCCATACTTCTTTTTGTAAGCGGTTACGTTCGATGATCTGGTTAGGAGCAGCTGCAAGGATGCCGAGCAGCTTTGCTTCTTTACTGGTTAAGATTATTTCTTCGCTGTCAATTACTAACCGTTGTGTTTGTTCATAAAACAAATAATGGCCGATGCGGAACGGATGGTTATTGTTGCCGGTTACCGGTTGTTCTCTTTCTGTTGGTTGCGTTGTCTGTCGTTTGATCCGCCATGCAATAATGACTGCACTAAGCAATAGCAATACACCGGCACCCATGAACCAGGTGGCGGCACGGAATGGTTTGTCACGAAAACTGATGAGAATGCTGTATGGTTTGGCCGGTTGGTTTCGTCCGCTGCAGGGTACAATGTTTTCCTGCTCACTGCCAAGTATTGCATAACCAAAAATTACTTTTTCCGTTTGCGGTTCGCTTACCTGTACAATATAATTGGATGGAAGTCTGTTACGGCTGATGATGCGGTCGATGATGGCTACCAGTGAATCAGGCTTAAATGAAAAACTGCTGTAAAAGGGAATTTGAAATTCGTTTGCTGAAATGCGGTTAATGGGCGATACCTGTGTGGTACTGTCGTTGCTGTACAATAAAATGCTGTGAGCAATTTGCCGCATTACGATCATTTCTTTGGCTGCATCAAATTCGGTTTTGCCGGTTTGTTTTGTAACAAACCCAACCAGCAACAGCAGTGCACCTGCAACAACTAACGATACGATCTTTCCTTTCATTAGTGCTTAATTATTGAATGTAGCCGAACCAACCCGCCGCAGCAAAAGATCATTCGCCGTTGCAGTTTCCTGCTCAAAATTAATCAATCCATGCCGCAAGCGTCTTTGTTTACAAAGGTTTTACAACCGTTTACAATCTATTTACAGCTGTTTTACCAGTTTCGTCTTGCTTGTAGTGTACTTTGTTGAAACATCCGGATAAACCCGGTCTCACACAAAAAACATGTATATGAAATTAATCTCCTTCTTATTATTTTGCCTGTTGATGAGTTCCTGAAACGTTCAAAACAATCCAAACGAAGCTGC
>CAYMSG010000001.1:31212-38700 GCA_964392955.1 uncultured Chitinophagaceae bacterium
TGCTATCATGAGTTCCATTACTGAATCGATCAGTAATGGTCAGCCCCAAACGAAACCGAAAGCACCGGTATATAATTTTCTCTCGGTAAAACTGATCGCTCCACCCAATCCTTCGTTGCAGGTAAGTGAATACATCCGTTGTATGATCCAGGATCAAAAAGGCAATATCTGGTTCGGCACCAATAACGATGGTGTGTGCCGTTATGATGGCGAACGTTTTTTCTATTACACTGAGAAAGATGGTCTTGCCGGAAATGCCGTTCGTCGAATACTGGAAGATAAAAAAGGCAATATCTGGCTGGCTACCAACAATGGTGTAAGCATGTATAACGGTACAACATTTACACGGTTCAGCGAAGCTGAAGGCTTGAGTTCAAACGATACCTGGAGTATGTTGCTCGACAGTAAAGATCAATTATGGGTGGGAACGATGGAAGGCGTTTGTGTGTACAACGGAACAGGCTTTACAAAAGTGGATGTGCCGGTTACAACGACGAGTACAAGAGCGTCACGCTTTACCCCAAAACTTGTATGGAGTATGTATGAAGATAAGAGCGGTGCTATCTGGTTTGGCACCGATGGTGATGGTGTAAAAAAATTCGATGGCAAAACGTTTACCAACTATTCCGTAGCTGACGGACTCGCTGGCAACAACGTGTTATCTGTTACAGAAGATAAAGCAGGCAACCTTTGGTTTGGAACCTGGGGCAATGGCGTTAGCCGCTTTACAAAAAACGGATTTCAGAATTTCAGTAATAAGAACGGACTGGCGAGTAACGATGTGTGGAGTATGCTGGTTGACAAACAGGGTAATTTATGGCTGGGCACACTGGGAGGTGGCATCAGCAAATTCAACGGGGCCATTTTTACAACATACACCGAACAGCAAGGCCGCACTAAAAATCATGTGCAAAGTATTTTGCAAACAAGAAATGGTGAAATGTGGTTTGGTTTTTCCGGTGGTGTGTTCCGGTTGAAGGAATCAACGCTGGTTAATTTTATAAGAGACGGATGTTAGAAAAATGTTTGATTAATGTTCATTGATTCAGCAACAAAAGCTATCGGCACTTTGGTATCGATGGCTTTTGTGTTGCTGAACAAGTAAGTGAACTGGAAGTTTTTCAGAAAGTGCTAATAAAAATGTCTAACGTCTTCCACGTTCTGACATAAAAAAGGAAGCACATCTTCACCGTACTTCCTTTGTATTCTTCGTGCCTTAGCGGTTACTGCTAACTAAATAAATACTCCACATCCTCCTTACTCAAACTCTTCACAAAGCCATTGTCATCTGCAATGAGATCACGTGCCAGTGAACGCTTGCGTTCCTGCAGTTGTAAAATTTTATCTTCAATGGTATCCTTACAGATCATCCGATACGCAAAGATGTTATTGGTTTGGCCAATACGATGTGTACGGTCGATGGCCTGTTGTTCAACAGCCGGGTTCCACCACGGATCAACAATGTACACATAGTCGGCAGCGGTTAAGTTCAAACCCACACCACCGGCTTTGAGTGAAATGAGGAATACTCTTGTGTCTTCGTTGTTCTGAAAATCCTGTACGGCTTTTTCACGATCTGCAGCAGATGTGCTTCCATCAAAATACACAAACGGAATATTTAACTCTTCGAGTTTCTCTTTTATCAACGCCAGCATACCCAAGAACTGTGAGAACACCAAGGCTTTGTGGTTGCCCATGTTCTCTTCCAGCTCACGTACCAGTTCATCCAGTTTAATCGAATGGTTGGGCAGTTTTTCTGCTTCGTTTAAGATAGAAGGTGAATCACAGATCTGGCGCAGTTTCATCAAGCCTTGCAAGATGGTTAACTGCGATTGACCGATTCCCACTTCTTCGATGGTACCGAGAATTTTTGAACGGTACTCGTTGCGGTAGGCATCGTAAATACGGCGTTGCTCGGTTTCCATTTCGCAGTACAGGATGCTTTCTGTTTTTTCGGGCAGGTCTTTTGCCACCTGCTCTTTTGTACGACGAAGGATAAACGGAAACAACAATTTGCGCAAATGTTCTTTCTGTTCTTTTTCGCCAAACTTATCAATGGGTGTTGCAAAGTCGTTACGGAAATGTTCTACTGTACCCAGCATTCCGGGGTTGAGGAAGTTCATTTGTGCATACACATCAAATGTATTGTTCTGCAATGGTGTACCGCTCATGCACAAACGATGTTTGCTTTTGAGCAGGCAGGCTGCTTTCGCCACTTTGCTGTTGGGATTCTTGATGGCCTGGCTTTCATCCAGCACCACACAATCAAACGCCTGCTCACTTAAGAGTTTAATATCGCTGCGGAGTGTACCGTAAGTGGTGATCACTACATTGAACTGATCAAAGAATGCTTTATCACGGTTGCGTTGTGCTCCATGATGAATATGATAGGTGAGTGATGGTGTAAATTTTTTGATCTCGTTTTCCCAGTTATACATCAACGTGGTGGGGCAGGCAACCAATGCTTTCAGCTTTCCATTCTTTGTATGTGTGTGTTGCAAAAACGAAAGCGCCTGGATGGTTTTACCCAAACCCATATCATCGGCAAGAATACCGCCCCAACCCACTTCACTTAAAAAGTTGAGCCAGTGAAAACCACTTTCCTGGTAGGGACGAAGAATAGGTTGCAGATGTGCCGGCGGATCAACTTTTTTAATGTGTTTGAATTCACGCAGGCGTTCATACTTTTCTTCGAGCTGGATCATCAACTCTTCTTCGTTCCTGTTTTCATACAGTTCGTCAATAACACTGATGTGATATTTTGATAAACGAAGTTGATCCTGTTTGTTTTCGCCCACACGGAAAAGCATGGAATAACGTTTGATCCATTCTTCGGGCAGCACACCCAATGTGCCATCGGCGAGTTGTACCAGCGATTGCTTGTTGGCCAATGCTTTTTTTACTTCGGCAATACTTACACTCTGATCACCAAACACCACTTTCACTTTCGCATCAAACCAATCTACACCATTGCTGATATAGATCTCTGTTTTTGGTTTGGCCGTATTGAAACGGAAATTCTTCAGTACTTCCCAACCTTCCACCGGTACTTTCATTTCCTTCATGGCATCCACAAACAAAAAGAACCAGTTGTTCTTTAATACTTCAGCACCTTTCAATGCCAGTTGTGCACCACCTTCAGGTTTAATGAATTGTGAATGGAGCTTCTCTACTTTTTCGATGAACTCATTTTCTTTCTCCCGGTTGCGGCTTACTACGATCAATCCATCTTCGCCGGGAAGTATAATTTCTTCTTTATCGTTGGGGCGAACTTTGTATCCTTTGTAACTGAACGTTGGCACCATCACCAGGTAATCACCACGTTCCTGTAACTGCAAGGTAATATCCGGTTCGCCTGCTTTTACTTCTTTGATCAACGCTTCATCAAACTCCACATGATAATCACGTGCAATTTTCAACGCTTCTTTTTCGAGGAAAGCAGAAAGTTCTGCATTGCTGATGGTGCGGTTTTTTGTCGATACACTGTCAATTACGTGTTGTGCATCTTCCTGTTTGTCCCAGGTACGTGCTTCACCATTTAATAAAAAAATGAGCGGACTGTTCCAGTCGTTTTCATGTACATCCACCGGTACGCCGTTGATCTTTACTTTACAACTCCATTCCCATTTGTTCTTTTGTTGTTTTAATTCAAAGAATGGTTTCAGGAATGTACCGGTTGTGGTGATCGGTACCAGGTTTTTTGTTTTGAACTCTTTTCCTTTCGGCAGCAGCAATACCGGTGAATTGGTTTCTGCAAACAGTTTTTGAATGCGTGGTAATAAATATTCCAGCATCAGTGTTTTGGTATCTTCCGGCAAATCATCTTCTTCGTGGTGGATGATATTTTCCCAGATGCCGGAGAAGGGAGAGTTACGGTTCACAAACTTGCTGATCTCGGCCGGTTGCAGCCTGCGAAGCAGTTGCAATAAGAGTTTATCATTTTCGGTGAGGTCATCTGTTTCAATAAACTTACTTACATCTAACTTTTCAACGGTATCTGCAAATTCGCCGCTGTCTTCACTTACTTCACCTTTCACCACTTCAATATGGAAATAAGGAAAGAGTTTGTTGTTGTTGTTGAGCACAACACCCAGGCGGATTTCATTTTTGCTTTCTTCCTCTGTTTCAACTTCCACTTCGGCTTCCTGTGTAACCGTTTCGGCTACGGGCTCGGGTTGTTTTTTTAAGGCCGATGGTTCCACCCGTTTTACACCGGGATCCAATACCCGCAGAAAGGGTTTGCCATCTTTGTAAATGAATTCAAATTTTTCCTGCCAGTTATCGTTGAGCGAATAACCATAGATACCCAACAGTTTTCCTTTTTCTTTATCCATGTTGCGGATGCTGTCGAAATACATGGGTCCGTGTGCATTGAGCAATTGCATAAACACAATGGCTTTGTGTTCGCAAATAGCATGTGCATTTTCGGCACAGCTGCAGGAGGTATCGAAATTGCGTTCGTCGTTTTTCTGGATGGTAACCGGCCAGGTTTCTCCATTCATTTGCACTTCGGCCCGTACACATTCATCTTTTGCTGAAAGGATGGAGGCTTTGTTGCTGCGCAGAAATACTTCTGCATCGTCCAGTGCAGCAGCAGCGGTTAAGGTGCGGATGGTTTTAAGTTCGATGTTCTTCATCTTCACCACGGTGTGGCGCTGATCGTATTGCAGGTCTTTGAGACCAAGAATATTTTTATCGATGAGATCCTGCAGTTGAAACAAGGATGCTACTTCATGCCGGCAGATATCGCCCAGGTTGTACGGACAACTGCAACGTACATTCATGGCGTTGGCATCTTTATACTTCTGGATGTACACTTTGTAAAATGTAGAGTACGAATCATCACGCACACGAAACACAACGGTGCCCATCAGCTCATCGTGTTCTACCAGTTCGGCAAAACCGATGGCATGAATTTTTTTTCCTCTTCGGATCACTTCTTCGGTACCGTGATTATATGCAAACTTCAACAGGTGTGGTAATGCCAAGCGATAACAGTTTTACAGATTCAGAATTCAATTCAGTTTTCCTTTTTGTTGTTTTCCCATGGAGAAGTTGAAAAAAGGACAATCTGCAAAAGTAAAGGCTTTCACCTCACATTTCCTGTGAAAAACAGAAAGAAATATCAACAGCATTGATGTGATTGCTGAACAGAAAAAGGTGCTTATCTTTACAGGTTTTGTTTTTTTGATCGAGCCACGAATTACACGAATCTGCACGAACAGAGAAAGACACAGATGATATGCTTATTGATTATTGCTCAATACCAATTTGCTTTCGTTGCAAAATACAGGACAAATGCTCGAAGCTCATAGCTAAATGCTCGCAGCTTTCTTCTCTATCCTCTCAACAACATTCCTTCTTTGTATAAGGGTAACACATTCGCTACATCGGGTGTCATACAAAAACGGATGTCTTCAATCAAACCAAAGCGATCAACCAAACGATGATAATGTGTAAGCTTTGGAGCAAAACCATGCAGATCGTCTTTCACTTGCTGGTATTGTAATTCAGCGGTAAGTGAGCTGTCGCAATGAATGGTAAAATTTTCTTTGATGCGGCTGATGACAGCACCGGCAAACAACGTGTCTTCTAAATTGTAACGGTCTTTCCAGCCGGCACAACCTAATACAACATTTTTGTTTTGTTTGATCAGAAAATCACACACTGCACTTAAGTTGGGAAAGGATCCGGTGATGATGGTATCGGCTTCGTTATCCAATGCCATCTGCAACAATCGTGTACCGTTTGTAGTAGTGAGTACCAATGTTCTGTTCTCAATAAAATCACGATCGTATTCAAGCGGTGAGTTCCCGTGTTGCAGGCCTTCGGCAATTTGTCCGTCACGTTCACCGGCTGCAATGCTACCCTGGATGTTTTTGCTGAGTGCAATGGCTTTGGCTACTTCATCCACCGGTATTACACATTGTGCACCATTGTGCAACGCCGACGCAATGGTGGATGTGGCACGAAACACATCAATGATCACCACTACTGCATTGCGCAGATCGTATAAATGTAATAAGGCGGGGGAGAGACAGGTATAGAGCGTGGGTTTGTTGTTTGCCATGGGTGGCAAAAATAAGAAAGAGCAGGCAATGCTGCCTGCTATTATGAAATACAAGTAAACACTGTTTAATTTCCAAGTATCAACTTACCGGTGATAACTTCATTGCCATCGGTTAACCGGTAGCTGTAATATCCTTTCGGCAAATGCTGTACCGGGAGTATGGTTTTTTGATTTGTGATTGTTTGATTGAGCATCAACTGTCCTGTGCTGTTAAACAGTTGAAGCTGCATATTTCCCTGCTGAAGCTGTTCAATATAGACCTGCAGCACAGTTCCGTTTTCATTGCTCCAGATACGCCAGATTTTCGTTTCATCACCATTTACAAATACTGTTGATGAGCTAACCGTTTTTCCATCAAAATCGTGCTGCGTAAGCCGGTAATACCAGGGATAAGGACCCGCCTGGTCATCCGTAAAGCTATAATCAAGCGGGAGGAGTGATTGTCCTTTTCCATTTACAAACCCAATTTTTTTCAACTGCTGTGTTGTTTCGCCGCGTTCAATAAAAAATCCTTTGTTGTTGTATTCCTGTATTGTGGCCCATTGCAGCAGCACGGTGCTTTTTGTATTGCGTTTTGCTTTAAAGTTTGTCAGCGTAATCGGTAAAGATCCTCCTGTAGCCGGTGTCATTTCTGTACCGGAACCCACCGGGTTAAAACAGGTAGGGTCGTCAGAATAAGCAAGCTTTGCAGTAGCCGCCGAAATATCATTTGCTGACAGGGTTCTTGCAGTGGCGCCGTTTGCAATAGCATAATGCATCACCTGACCTGGTGCGATAACATGTCCCAATCCAAGTGCATGTCCCAACTCGTGTAATGCTACCGATTGAAAGTCGTATTCAGATCCTGTTGGTGCAGCTGGTCCGTATTGCCAGGTCGTGCTTCCCGTTGGAACATTGCGGAACTGGATATCCATGTCAGACAGCCACCAAACAGTATTATCAAGGTTACACAACCCTGTTGCTGATGCACTAAAATTACTTGTGCAGATGGCAAGTGTGCCCAATGGTATAGAAGGATTGAAGTAAACTGCATTCACGCCATCATTGGCAGAAGTGTTTACCGTTGTGGTACCTGTTGCAGTAAAGTTGACAGCGGTTCCGAAACGCCATGTGTTCACTGCTGTTGTAAAAGCTGTAACGGCCTGCGTATTGGCAGCAAAATCGGTTTGAAACTGAAATGTGTATCCACCGCTTCCATTCAGATTACGTAAGTAAAAGCGCTGCCTGGTTGATTCTGCAAAACCAAAGAAATCATTTTCAATAGAAAGATGTGCATATTGCACGGTTAAGTTTGAAGGCGAAGTAAATGTACCATTTACATTAACAGGACCTGTGCCTGCAGTAGTCAATACTTTTACTGTAATGCTGTTATCGCTCCAGCTGATGATATCGCTGTTAAGACCCGATGAAACAAAACT
>CAYMSG010000002.1:0-30462 GCA_964392955.1 uncultured Chitinophagaceae bacterium
ATATTTATTCAGAAAAAGAAAATCTTCTTTTCCCTTTTTTGGTTGCACGTGTACACGAATAGTTTGCGTATAAATGTTGATGTATTTAATGGCGCTGCTGCCAATGGGTACCAATCGTTCCTTATCACCTTTCCCGATTACACGAATAAATCCCACATCTAAATACAGGTTCGATAGTTTGAGGTTCACCACTTCGCTCACACGCAAACCGCAACTGTACATGGTTTCAAGTATAGCTTTGTTGCGGCCACCTTCCGGTTTACTGAGATCGATCTGGCCGATCATGCTTTCGATCTCTTCATAACTCAAAGTATCAGGTAAGGCACGTTTGAGTTTGGGAGCTTCCAGTAAAGCCGTTGGATCAACTGTTGTAACCTGCTCCAGCAAACAGTATTTATAAAATTGTCGCAATCCTGAAATAATACGTGCCTGGCTGCCTGCACTCATTCCCAGTTCTGTGATCCATTTTAAGAATTGCTGGAGGTCTTTTAATTTCACTTCCTGTGGGGTTTTCAGATCGTTGGTAACCTGCAGGTATTGCGTGAGCATTTCTACATCATGCAAATAAGCATCAACCGAGTTTTCACTCAGCGAACGTTCTAATTGCAGATACGCTTTAAATCCTTTTTTATACGGGTCCCACATACTGAAGCCATAGTTGAAGTTTGGAAGATAAGAAGATTTTGAAGGCAGGAAGCCGGTAAGACAGAAAGTCGGAGAGACCGAAAGACAGAAAGAATCCTGCTCATCACTCATTATTCATTACTCATCGTTATATTCGCTGCTTACTAATCAAAACCAGTATGCAGTCGTCGAAGCCCATGCACCTTCCGTTCTTCAAGCGATTAATGAATACGAACCGTCGCCGTTTCCGTTATTTTCTTACCCGTTTGGAAACCGTTAAACCAAAGGGAGTTGATAAACTTGCCAAAGAAATGGATAAAGAAGTGTGGGCTGAAACGGATTGTTTAGCTTGTGCCAATTGCTGCAAAACGATGACACCTACATTTACCAAGCAAGATATCAAACGCATTTCTGCACACTTCAATCAAACTCCCGAAGAGTTTACCGAAAAGTGGTTGTACAAAGAACGCAGTACCGGCGATATGATGAACAAGAAGCAACCTTGCCAGTTTCTCAACTTAAAAGATAACAAGTGCTCGATTTACGAAATACGCCCGGTTGACTGTGCTACATTTCCACATCACACCAAAAAGAATTTTACAGAGTGGGTGCATGTGTACAAACAAAATGTTGAGTATTGTCCGGCTACCTATAAGTTGGTGGAGAAGATGATGGAGAAAATTGGAAAGGTTTAACTCTTGATTGATCCAGCCTTCCTGATCTATAGTTTTTAGTTTGTAACCGGCAGTTGAATACAATTGAACTATTGTTGCGTCGCACTCTTGTACTGTAACAATTTATTGAACATTTCTAAAGATGCGATCATCCCTTTCAGGATAGGAACATTGTAGGTTGGACGGCTCGAAGCTAACGGCTAATAGCTCACAGCTTGCTTTTTTCATAAACCATCACCTCATCGCCTTCATGTACCATTGTTCCGGAGAATGTAAAACCACATTTCAACAACACTTTCTGCGAGCCGATATTTTCAGCTACCGTTAATGCATGTACTTTTTCATTTGGAATTGTATTGAACACATAATCAAATGAAGCCATGACCAACTCCGTTGCCAATCCTTTGCCATGAAAAGGTTTCAGCAATGCATAACCCAGATGAATGTTTTCACTATTGTTGATCGAGAGTAATGAAAATGAACCGGCAAACTGATGGTCGGTTTTTGTAAATACAGCAAAGCGTCCAAGACCGGGATGATCTGTATAAAACGCCAGGTTTTCGTCCAGAAAAGTATCACTTTCTGCTCTTGTTTTTGGCTCACGGATGTACTGCATGTTCTCCGCATCGCCATTCAATGCAAAGAAATGATCCGCATCAGCTTTCGTATATGGCTGCACGTATAAACGTTCTGATTCGAAGAGTATCATGATGCCTTATCCTTCTTTTCAATCTGCAATTGAATAACTTTTTTATCCGTCAGGCGAGGGCGTCAGACGGGGCGTGCTTCTAACTTCCCACTTCGTTTTATCCTTCCTTGTGAATCTCGCTCGTAAAGTGAAATGCAATATCCGGGTTGTTTTGCCGCTCGGTATTTAAGAACCACTCGCTCTGGGCGAGGTACACTAAATGTCCATCTTTATCGGCTGCAATATTGTTGGTTTTGAAACGGGTGAATTCGTCCAGTTTCTTTGGATCTTTACTGGTGATCCAGCAGGCTTTGTAATAGGGTAACGAACGGAATTCAGCACTGGCGCCATATTCCTGTAACAAACGATATTGAATAACTTCAAACTGCAGTTCACCCACACAACCAATGATCTTTTTGTTACCGCCAAACTGCGTAAACAACTGAGCCACGCCCTCATCGGTCAACTGCATCAAACCTTTTTCCAGTTGCTTGGTTTTCATCGGGTCTTTGTTCACCACTTCTTTAAACAACTCCGGCGAAAAGGAAGGAATGCCGGTGAAGTAAAAATTTTCACCTTCCGTCAACGTATCACCAATTTTGAAATTACCGGTATCAAACAAACCCACTACATCACCGGGAAATGCTTCTTCAATCACATCTTTCTGCCGGGCCATGAACGAGTAGGGGTTACTGAAACGTACATCCTTATCCAAACGTACATGGTGATAGTATTTGTTACGTTCAAACTTGCCGCTGCACACACGCAGGAACGCAATACGATCCCGGTGCTTGGGATCAAGGTTGGCATGGATCTTAAATATAAATCCGCTGAATTTATCTTCCTGCACATCGAGGTGGCGGGTTGATGTTTCCCTGCTTTGCGGCAACGGTGCAATGCGGATGAATGTATCGAGCATTTCCTTCACACCAAAATTATTCACAGCACTTCCAAAAAATACCGGCGCTACTTTTCCTTTCAGGTATTCATTGATATTCAGATCACCATATACACCATCTACCAGTTCCACATCTTCACGCAGCGTATTGGCATCAATTTCTCCCACTTTCTGATCAAGAATGGCATCGTTGAGATCGTTGATCTTTACCACATCTTCATCACTTGCTTTGGTATTCGGGGTAAACAGTACAAGACTTTTTTTATCCAGATCGTACACACCTTTAAAATCTTTGCCGCTGTTGATGGGCCATGTCATGGGATGAAGATGAAGGTTCAGTTCTTTTTCCACTTCTTCCAGCAAATCGAAACGGTTCTTGCCATCACGATCCATTTTATTCACAAACACGATCACCGGTGTATCACGCATGCGGCATACTTCCATTAAGCGACGTGTTTGATCTTCCACACCATTTACACTGTCGATCACAAGAATTACACTGTCAACAGCCGTTAAGGTGCGGTACGTATCTTCTGCAAAATCCTTGTGACCGGGCGTATCGAGGAGGTTGATGAGCGTTCCGTTGTATTCAAAGGTCATCACCGATGTAGCAA
Organism: uncultured Chitinophagaceae bacterium; assembly: GCA_964392955.1. Taxonomy (GTDB): domain Bacteria; phylum Bacteroidota; class Bacteroidia; order Chitinophagales; family Chitinophagaceae; genus Lacibacter. Next base: position 3,499 of record CAYMSG010000002.1, read on the forward strand.
CAGAGATACCACGTTGCCGTTCGATCTCCATAAAATCACTCGTTGCGTGTTTTTTGATCTTATTGCTTTTTACAGCACCGGCCACCTGGATAGCGCCACCAAACAGCAATAACTTTTCAGTTAAGGTGGTTTTACCTGCATCGGGGTGAGAGATGATGGCAAATGTGCGGCGGCGGTTGATTTCGTTTGTAAATTTCATTTCGAAAAAGCTGCAAGCTTCAAGTGGTTCGCTGCAAGCCGGCGAGTGTTGCTAATGACTTGTGGCTAATGGCTATCGGCTGGTTTTAGAGCCCGCAAAGGTAAGCCTCCCGTACCTTCCATTCGTAATAATTTTCCTTCCGGTTCAGCTTTTCCGTTTAAATTTGAGGCATGCGTAAAACCTTTGAAATTTTCTGGAACAGTCTGTTATTTGCAGGACAGGAATTGCGTAAAAATAAACTGCGTACATTCCTGAGTTTGCTGGGCATTACGTTTGGTATTTTTTGCATCATCAGCGTAATGGCAACAGTGGGCAGTTTGGAAAGCAGTATCAAAAACGAATTCAAAACATTTGGTAACAATACTATTTATGTACAAAAATGGCCATGGGGTGGCGGGGGTGAATATCCCTGGTGGAAATATGTGAACCGGCCCAACAGTAAGTTTAAAGAAGTGGCACCGGTAAAAGAACGGATGAGTTTGGCCAGTAATGTAGCATACACCTATTTTAATTCTTCCAGTATTGATTACAAAGATGTATCACTTGCCAGCGTGAGCTGGTATGGAATTACAGAAGAGTTCAGTGTCATCCAACCGGTTGAAATAGGTTGGGGCCGTTATCTGTCTTCCAACGAATTTGCATATGGAACAGCCAGCGTAGTGATGGGTTTTAATGTGGCAGAAAAATTATTCGACAAGCCGGAGTATGCGTTGGGAAAAGCCGTGACCATTAAAGGACGAAAAGTGAATGTGATCGGCATTATTAAAAAGCAAGGACAAAACCTGCTGGGGGGCTGGGATTTTGATAATGTGATTATGATCCCGTACCGTTTTGCCAGCCAGATAGGAAACGAAAACCGTAGTGATGGTTTCATGATCGTAAAAGGAAAGGAAAATGTTCCGGTAGAAGACCTGAAAAATGAATTACGTGGTGTAATGCGGAGTGTACGGAAGCTCAACCCCAAGCAGGAAGATAATTTTGCATTGAACGATGTGAGCAGCGGTGCCACACAGATCACATCTATTTTTAACGGTATGACAATCGGAGGAATTGCCATTACTATTCTCTCGTTCATTGTAGGCATTTTTGGAGTTGCCAATATTATGTTTGTTACAGTGCGTGAACGTACCAGCATTATCGGACTGAAGAAAGCGATCGGTGCAAAACGCCGTACGATTTTAGCGGAGTTTTTAATGGAAAGTGCTTTTCTCTGTGTATTGGGTGGTATTATTGGCCTGGCATTGGTATTTGGACTCACCTTTATACTTACCAGCGTATTTAAATTCCAGGTGTTTATTTCAATGGGCTTGTTCCTGGGAGCGGTTGCCGTATGTATTTTAACTGGAATTCTTGCGGGTATTATTCCGGCATTTATTGCTGCCAAAATGGATCCGGTGGTAGCGATACGCAGCAAGTAAGAAATGAAAAATGTGAAATGAAAAATGAAAAATTAAGAAGGCAGGTTGCCTTACTTTTGCATTTCAGATTTTTTTTTTAATTCTTTATTCCTGCTTTGATCAACATTCTAGCTATCGAATCTTCCTGCGATGAAACGTCCGCTTCCGTTTGCCGGGATGGCCGAATTCTCTCCAATATCGTTGCTACGCAAGCGGTGCACGAAAAATATGGAGGTGTTGTGCCGGAGCTGGCCAGTCGTGCACACATGCAGAATATTGTACCGGTTGTTGATGAAGCCTTGAAGAAAGCAGGTGTTGAACAGCAGGAATTGAATGCCATTGCTTTTACACAAGCTCCCGGTTTGATCGGTTCGTTGCTGGTAGGCACACAATTTGCCAAATCACTTTCGCTGGCATTGGATATTCCGTTGATTGCTGTGCATCACATGCAGGCGCATGTATTGGCGAATTTAATTCCCGAGGAAAAGCCCTCGTTTCCTTTTTTATGTTTAACGGTGAGTGGCGGGCATACGCAAATTGTGTTGTGTGAAAGTGCAACGCAAATGAACGTGCTGGGCGAAACCATTGATGATGCGGCGGGGGAAGCATTTGATAAAACAGCAAAACTGCTGGGACTTCCTTATCCTGGCGGACCGTTGATTGATCAATATGCACAGCTTGGCAACCCGGATCGTTTTCAATTTCCGGAGCCGCAGATACCCGAACTCAACTTCAGTTTCAGTGGATTAAAAACATCGATCCTTTATTTTCTCCGCAATGCAGGCACAAGCCTTGTTTATAAAGAAGAATTTTTAAAAACAGAAGAAGAGCAAAAGCAGTTTATTGCTGATAACCTTAACGACATTTGCGCCTCGGTGCAGCACCGGATTGTGTCAATACTGCTCAACAAACTGAAGAAAGCCGTAAAAGAAACAGGTGTAAAACAAATTTGTCTTGCGGGTGGTGTAAGCGCCAACAGTGGTTTACGTAAAGCCTTTGTTGAAATGGGGCAGAAGCATCAATGGAAAACCTTTATCCCTTCATTTGAATATTGTACCGATAATGCGGGTATGATTGCTATAACTGCTTACTATAAATATCTTGCAGGGGAGTTTGTTTCGTTGGATGTACAGCCAAGTGCCAGAGCGGAATGGTGAAGAAGCTTTTTGCTGTTAGCTTCCAGCCACTAGCCTTTAATGCAGGCATCGTTTGACAATATTTTTTTACTTGCAGCTAATCGCTGACAGCTTTCTTTATGCCCAACAATTATTTTCAGTTTAAACAATTTACCATACAGCAGGAAAAAGCTGCGTTGAAAGTAAGCACGGACAGTTGTTTGTTTGGAGCATGGACAGCTGAAGAAATACGAGGTAAGAGGTATGAAGTAAGAAATGCAGAGGGGTCACTAGCTACTCACTATTCACCACTCACCATTCTTGATATTGGAACAGGAACCGGGCTGCTGATGCTAATGCTGGCACAAAAAAGCGATGCATTGATCGACGGAATTGAAATTGATGAACCATCTTATCAACAGTCAAAAGAAAATATCGAGGCGTCTTCCTGGAAGGAACGACTACAGTTGTTTCATGCCGATGTCAAGCAATTCAGCTTTACAAAAAAGTATGACTTGATTATTTCCAATCCGCCATTTTATGAAGGTGATTTAAAATCGGATGCTGCAAACAGAAATGTTGCCATGCATGATGCAGGATTGAAGCTGGATGAATTAATAACAGTAGTTGATGCTAATTTATCTGAAAATGGAAGCTTTGCTGTGTTGCTTCCTTATGTGCGTGCTGAACGAATGATCGAATTGGCGAATGCTTCAGATCTTCATCTTCACACACATGTGCAGGTGAAGCAATCTGTAACACATGGTTATTTTCGTTCCTTATTATTATTCAGCAGAACGAAAACAGAACCAACTCTTGAAGAACTTGTAATTAAAGACGAAAACAATCAATACACAAATGAGTTCACTGGCTTGTTAAAGGATTATTATTTGTATTTATAAATTCGTCCAACCGCTGACAGGGTGCATAATTTGTAGATTATTTAATCCCTGCATACTCTTTAAGATAACTGTATTCTTCCATCAGAACACCTTTTTTCAGCATCGTTGCACGGTCTAAAATTACTGAGCCGCCTTTTACCAGATCTTCCACTACAAATTTGATAAGCTGTTCACCGAAATAACGGGAAGCATCCCGTGGTAACTCATTCGGCAAATTGCCAACTGCCATCACATCAACAGAAGTGGGCAAATAAGGCGCTGTTTTTTGTAACGTGATCTTATCAACTCCATATACCGGGTCTTGAATTGTTGAATCTCCGATATTAACAGGAATTGAGCCGCCGGTATCATTGGTAACATCAGCAATGGTCTGAATTTTGAAGGATGCATTCCTGAATTCATCCAATGTAAATAACGATGGAATATTTTTGTCCCAATACACACCATTGAGCAGAATATCGGTTTGCTTTACAAACGGAGAAAAGCTGCATTTGTATTCTTCCGGATGTTCGTGAAAATTATCACGGTTGTAGGTTCCATCATCTTTTCGTTCGTATAAATCTCTTCCTTTTAAATGTACATACACCGGGTAGTCGTACTGGCGGTGCAGGTAGTCGAAAGGTTCCACTTCGTTTACACCCAGCAGATTCATGATTTCCAGTAAACCATGTGCCACACGACCGCTTCCGGAAATAGCAATTTTTATCTTCGGTAATTTCAAACCGAAATAAGTATGGATCAGCTGGCGGTAATCCCTTACATCGCCTACACGCCCCAACTGAAATGCCCCGGTTCTGTTTCCATAAGCCATCATACCGTTATGAGCGCCTACCACACCTGCAAAAAAACCAAAACCAATAATGCGTTGACCATCATCATGCGTCAGACATTCGTAATCGATGAGTGTAATATTTTTCTCCACCATGGCCTGCATGAGTTTTTGATTATGCAGCTGGGCCTTTTTCGTATGCGAAAAGAACAGGTAGGTTTTATCGGGAATCAACTGATCTATAGGTACTTCTTTGATGCCAAAAAGGACATCGCACTGCTGCATATCCTCTACAATCTCTACTCCTGCAGAACGGTATTCTTTGTCGGTAAAACAGCGGTGCGGCGATGATTGCACCACGATCTTCAGATTGCTGCTGCTTTTATGTAACCATTTGCATTGGGCAGGGGTGAGTGCAACACGGTTATCGGCGGGTATTTTTCCTTCTCTGATAAGTCCTATTGTAAGCATTCCAATCGTTTAAGGGATCGCAAGATAAGATTTAAGAAAAACCCAACCCGAACTCATAAAAAATTTCATCCGAACGCAAAGATTCTGTAATATTGCAGCCCCAAAGCAAAGCCTTTGCCTCTTCGGTAAAATGCCTGAGCCGGTTGGGATGAGTTCTTAAAAAAGTAATAGTCACATGTCCATTTGGCGGAATTGGTAGACGCATCCCGATCAATATCGGGACATTCGCAAGGATGTGAAGGGGTAAAAAAGTTCTTAAAAAAAGTTATAGTTACATGCCCATGTGGCGGAATTGGTAGAGGCATCCCGATCAATATCGGGACATTCGCAAGGATGTGAAGGGGTAAAAAAGTTCTTAAAAAAAAGTAATAGTTACATGCCCATGTGGCGGAATTGGTAGACGCAGCAGACTCAAAATCTGCCATTCGCAAGGATGTGAAGGTTCGATTCCTTTCGTGGGCACAATTTTTTTTACCCGCACTTCATTCATTTGAAGGCGGGTTTTTTTATGTCCGCCAGTTGCCTTCATGCCGTTTCATACAAACAACAACAAATACCTGTAACAGACTGTTTTTTGGTCAGCGGTTTCATGCTTGGTTACGCAATCGATTCCGTCATTTACCAGAGTTTTAGCATTGGCCAGCATGTTGAAGTTGTAACTTTGAAGGCCGATCGTTCGGTCAACATCTGTTAAAATCTTTTGCTGAACGAACAATTTCGCTTCCCGTTTATTATTCATCTTATAATTCAATCACCATGCGAAAAGGAATTGCAGAAGCACGTAGCGCTACCATTGAGTTCAATAAAAAAGCATTGGATCAGTTGCAAAGCAAAGGCTACAAGTTTGTTCAGGTTAAAGGATTAACAGTTGATAAGCATTACGATTATGTGGAACCGCATTTTCTGGTATTGGTACCCATGAAAGAACTGCCAACCGATCCATTAAAGAGAGATATCTATGAGCCAATCGGCAGTGAATTACTGTACCAATGGGCAAGTGAAAAGAACGAATATCCTGAAATTGTTATCGCAAATAATCTTTATAACTAATCAATGGCAACGTTCTCGTTAAAAACCGTTCAGAAAATCCCTGTTGATATTGATACGGCCTGGGAGTTCTTTTCCAATCCGGCAAACCTCCAGGCTATCACACCAACGGACCTTGGGTTTAAGATATTATCGCAACACCATGGTAATAAAATGTACCCCGGACAGATCATTGAATACAAAGTAAGTCCTGTACTCGGCATCCCGATGTATTGGATGACGGAGATTACACATGTGAAAGATAAGGAGTTTTTTGTGGATGAACAACGGTTTGGTCCATATCAGCTCTGGCATCATCAGCATCATTTCCGCATGATCGAAAGTGGAATTGAAATGACAGACATCGTGCATTATCGACTGCCGCTCGGTTTCCTTGGGAATATTGCAAACAGTTTATTTGTAAAGAAACAGTTGCAACAAATCTTTGAATTCCGGTTTAACGCAGTGGAAAAACGTTTTGGAAAATGGCCTGATAATGTGATGAACAAAGTAGAGTTTTTTAAAGCAGCATAAACGAAAAACCGCTTGCATAAAAGACGATCGGCAGCCATTTGGCTGCCGATCGTCTTTTTATATAGCCTGGTGATTGAAGGGCTGCACCACCATTTCGCTTACCACTGCACTGGTTGGTTGCTGACATAAGAACCAAATGGCTTTTGCTGCTTCTTCAGCCATCACCATTTTATCACGTTGTACACGCAGATCAATGGTATCCCAGAAAGGCGTATCAACACCGCCAAGGAATAAATTGGTAATGCGTATTTCGGTGCGTTTCACTTCTTCACGAATGCTTTGCATCATACCATTCAATCCATACTTCGATGCACTGTAAGCTGCTGCTCCCAACATCGGTACTTTACCAAGAATACCGGGGATATTAATGATCAAACCTTTCTTTGTTTCTTTCATGTTCGGTAAAAATGCTTTCACCAACAGGAAAGGTGCATAAAGATTTGTATGAATCGTTTGCATGAACTCATCTTCCGTTAACGTGTCGGATGATTTAATGATGCCCAGCCCCGCTGCATTCACCAATACATCAATGGTTGGGTAGTTTGCAAAGAACTGTTCTTTCAATACCGCAACTTCAGCCGGCTTGCTGATGTCGAGTGCCAGTGTTTTGGATGAAGGAAGATTTAACTCCTGTGCCAATGCCGCCAGTTTCTCGCTGTTACGGCCTGCCAGGAATAAATTGGCGCCGCTACCCGCCAATAATTTTGCTACTCTGCTGCCAATGCCACCTGTTGCACCAACGATCAATACATTTTTATTTTTTACTGATTCCATGAAATGAGTTTATGCTTCAACAAAAAAGAAATGCTTTGGTTGAAAGATGCCTATAAATAACGTTCACATTTTTTCCAATAGCTGAAAAACGAATTAAAGTAACCCGTAACCTGCGGAAACATCCAGTCACGACTGTCCTTCGTTCCTGTATAATGTTCAAAGGCCGGATGTTCTTTGGACATGATGACTGCATTGCCTGTTAATTGCATCAGTTCATCCAATTCGCCCACAAAAAGCTGTATACCTTCAATATTCTTAGACAGATCGAGAATGAACTGCAACACTTTTTCACTTACCGGGTAATGGACAAAATGCGATGGTTCCAGTAACAGTATTCGGTTAGCATCTTCTTCTTTGCGCCAGTTGGGGTCGAGGTTATAAGAGTTATAGATCAACACAGGTTTAGACGGATCAATGTTGATAGCAGTTGCTGTTGGCAATTTGCTGTGTAATGATAATTCAACAGTTTGCTGCAGTGCATCCGGTATCTCCATCTCCGGTAATTCTTCATAGCTCTTATCCAAAAATGTTTGGCGTTGATTGCTGTTGCAGTACTTGTTGATATTTTCCTGGCTGCAGTAATATTTCTTGGATGAGAAAGCTGCAGCTACCCATTGCCAGCTGCAGTTATTACTTGCCAGATCGCCGTCGAGTAAATGATAATACATCCATTTACTGGGTTGATGCCAATGTGCTTTACCAATATTGCAGACAACGGATGCGGTGTACATCCGTGCATGATTGTGCATGTAACCCGTTTCGTAGAGTTTGCTGATCTGTTCATCAATCGCTTCAATACCGGTTGCTGCATTTGCAACAGCATCGATCATTTGTGTATGCTTTACATCAATCTGTTCTTGTTTCAATGCGGTGTTGATTCCAGCTGTTCCTTTTGCCTGCCACACACGTTGAAAATATTCACGCCAGGCAAGTTCCTGCAAAAATTTTTCTACCTGGTAAGGTTTGTAACCTTTCTGCAGTACTATTTCTTTCACTTGTTTTACACTGATCACGCCACGTGAAATAAAGGGTGAGAGATAGGTTACATCACCATCAATAAAATTTCTCGTCTTACCATAACGAATGGGGTCAACGTTTTCAACACGTTCGAGAATGGAGGAGTAGTCTGTAGCAAACGAAATCATCTTCAACTTATTTAATTGTACGGCATTTATACGCCCAATAGATTAATACGGGATGTATCACTAGCAAACGAACCCATGCTACCCATGCAGGTACGCACAGGGAATCGCTCAAGCAACCACCTTTCTGAATAAAGTAAATATGAGCCGGTAAGAAAGCGATCAACAAAAACAGAATGGCATTGCAGCCATGTTTTCTTGTTGAAGGCAGTATCACAGCAATGCCCGCCAGTACTTCGCCTGCACCACTTAAGATATTCAGTAGGGAAGGCTTGGGAAAGTAATCGGGAATGAGCGGTAAATAAAAATCGGGATTGATGAAATGATTGATGCCGCCGATAAGAAAGAATACTCCTAAAACGATGACAGCGATTTTGGAAAATAGTTTTTTCATGCGTTATCGTTTACTGATTTTGTTCATGCTGATGCTGCGTTGACGGTTGCATTTAAAACGGTTCACATCATCGCTGCGTAAAGCGGTATGTTTTGTTGTACGACCGGCCATGCGTTTGCGCCACATACGAAAGCTCGATGGTTTGCTGTTGGCCCGCATAAATGCAATCACATCTTTTTCCTTTAAGCCAAACTGCAGTTCAATGGCTTCGAAAGGAGTGCGGTCTTCCCAGGCCATTTCTATAATGCGGTCTTTATCTTCTGCTGTAAAATTCATCGGTCGAGTTGTTGTAAAAAAGTTTCTGCGTTGTGTAAATGTGTTTGCTGTTTTTCAACAGGCATCTTGTCAAATGTTTTAATGAGCATACCCAGCCGTGGGTTTTGCAAAAAGAAATCCCGGTGCACATGCATGAAGCGCCAGAACAAACCATCCCAAACAGCCTGCCAGTTGCCTTTTTCATAATCACTCATCTTCATCAGGTAATTACTGCCGCTGATGTAAGGTTTGGTAGTCATCAGTCCGCCATCTGCAAACTGCGTCATGCCGTATACATTCGGCACCATCACCCAATCGTACGCATCAATAAATAATTCCATAAACCAACGATACACTTCATCAGGATCAAATTCGCAGAGCAACATAAAATTGCCCAACACCATCAAACGTTCAATGTGATGACAGTAGCCCGTCTTCAATACTTTCTTAATTGTTTCATCAATGGGTAAAATACCTGTTGTACCATTCCAGAAACTCTCCGGTATTTTTCGTTTGAACTGCCAGTAGTTGGTGGTACGTTGTTTCGTGCCTTCACGTTCATACACGATGCGTATGAACTCACGCCAGCCCATGATCTGCCGTACAAAACCTTCGAGTGAGTTGAGTGGTATATTGTGCTTGGTTGCTTCGGTCAACACTTTATCCAATAACTGTTGCGGTGTAAGCAAACCCGTATTCAGCATGGGCGTAAGTACCGAGTGATGCAGAATATATTCTTTCGTTACAATGGCATCTTCATAGATACCGAACTGTTGAAAACGTTGTTCAATAAACTCATCAAGCCATTGTTCTGCTTCGTTAAACGTGCAAACAAAAAAATGCGGCTCTTCAACAGCACCATAGTTGTCAGCAAAATGTTTTTCTACATAGTCTGTTGCTTCTTTGATGAACTTGTTTGGTTTTGGAAGGGTTACTTTTGGCGGCGTTTGCTTCTTCGGGTATTTTTCCCGGTTCTCGGCATCAAAGGTCCATTTACCACCCAGCGGCTTACCATCTTTCTCTAACAATATCTTTCGCAGCTTGCGCTGATGCGTATAGAAGTCAGTTTGGAAATACGTCTTCTTTTTGCTGAAGTAATCAGCCACATCATCCATCGTATTCAAAAAGCCCGGTGTTGCATGAACAATGAGTTTGATCTGGCGTTGCAGACAGGTTTCTTTGATGCGTTTCAACAACCAGTTGTCGGCCACATCTGCAATATGAATTTCAGTGATCTGTTGTTTTGCCAAAGAAGCGATCAGCTTGCGTACATCATTTTCTGCTTCGGTTGTTTCAATATAGTGGAGGTTGTAACTATTTTCCTTCAGCCATTGCGCATAAAACTGCATGGAAGCACGGTGCAGCACCAGCTTTTGTTTGTGAAATTTGTATTGCCGGAAAAATAACCCTTCCTCTACCATGTACACGGTGCGGCTTTTATCCAGCGCCGGGTGTGCCTTGAATAACTGATGCGGAAAAATCAACGTAACAGAACTCAGAGGAAAACACAACAATGTTTAATGCAGAATGATTAGCATTTAAAAAGAACAATGGCTTTCTTCAGTCTATCGGATATTCAAAGTTGGGAACGGTTTTACAGGGGTAATTTCATCAACAGTCTCAGCGGTTTTAAAAGCGCCAGCTTAATTGCAACGGTTAATAAAGCAGGTAATAGTAATCTCGCCATCTTCAGCAATATTGTACACATTGGTGCCGATCCGGCACTCATAGGTTTTGTAAACAGGCCAAAAGAAGCTGCACCACATACGCTCAGCAATATCGAAGCAACAGGACACTATACCATCAATCTTATTCCGGCAAACCTTATTGAACAGGCGCATCAAACCAGTGCAAAATATGCAGAAGAAGAGAGCGAATTCAAGGCGGTTGGTTTAACGGAAGAGTTCACCGAGTACAGCAAAGCGCCTTTTGTATTTGAAAGCCCGGTGAAGTATGCGATGGAGCTGAAAGAAATTATTCACATCAAATTCAACAATACATTTTTTGTAATCGGTGCTGTAACAGGTGTGTTTGCAGATGAGCAGATCTTGGCAACAGATGGTTTTCTTGACCTGGAGAAAGCCAACATTGTTACTTCTTTGGGTATCGATGGGTACTATGCAACCGAAAAGCTGGCCCGTTTCAGTTATGCAAAGCCAGGTAAACCGGGCAGCCGTATCGATTAACGCTTTCTTTATTTTTGCGGTATGCAGAAAAAGAAACTGGTTGTATTAACAGGTGCCGGTATCAGTGCCGAAAGTGGGTTGCGTACCTTTCGTGACAGTGATGGTTTGTGGGAAGGTTATCAAATTGAAGATGTAGCCACACCACGTGCATGGCGCAAGAACCCGCAACTGGTATTGGATTTTTATAATTACAGAAGGAGAGATGTGTTGCAGGCGCAACCGAATGCAGCGCATGTTGGACTAGCAGAACTGGAGAATGATTTTGATGTAACCATCATCACACAAAACATCGATGACCTGCACGAACGTGGTGGTTCTACCAATGTATTGCATTTGCATGGGGAGATTTTAAAAATGCGGAGCGAACGTGATGAAGAGTTGATCTACGATATTACAAGTGATATTATGCTGGGCGATAAAGCCGATGATGGTGCACAACTTCGTCCGCATATTGTTTGGTTCGAAGAAGCGGTGCCGATGATTGAAGTAGCAGTACCCATTGTGCAGCAGGCCGATTTTTTTGCAGTGGTTGGCACATCGTTGGTGGTGTATCCTGCCGCCGGATTAATTACAGTTGCTGACGATACTATACCCAAGTTTATTGTTGATAAAAAGATTCCTTACACATCCGTAATACATAATGTAACGGCCATTGAAAAGCCGGCAACAGAAGGGGTGAAGGACTTACGAGAACTGTTGTTGCGCTTGAAATAGTTGAAACGTATCGTATCGATTCTTATCTTTCAATAAATTAAACTATATGGGTGGTGTAATACAACTGCTTTTCTTATTACTGTTTCTTATACCGTACGTTTTTTTCCTGTTTACACTTTTCCGAACGGCAGAACAAATTTCAGTTGAAAACAGAAGGATCGTTCCGGCACAGGTATGGCTGCTGCTTATTCCGCTCTTTAATCTCATCTGGATGTTTGTTGTGATCAATAAATTGGCGGCTTCCATAAAACAGGAGTGCGACCGATTGAATATTACTTACAACCAGCAAACCCCAACAAAGGATATTGGAAATGTGTATGCATTGCTGGCAATCGCAAGCTTGATGCCGGTCATTGGTTTGTTCTTTGGGCTGGCTGCCTTTATTTGCTGGATCATTTACTGGACACAGGTTGCCCGCTACAGAAAATTGTTTATTGAAAACAAAGACAATGAATTGCTCGATGTTGAAAAAGTATAAAACTGCTATCGTGATAAAATAAAAAAGCTGTTCCTTTCAGAACAGCTTTTCTTATTTGAAGAAAAATTCAATTATTGAAACTTTTTCGCATCTTCTAAAAACTTCGCTAAACCAATATCGGTTAACGGATGCTTCAATAAACCGAGAATTGATTCCAACGGACAGGTACAAACATCAGCACCTAATTCAGCCGCCTGAATAATGTGTAATGGTGTACGGATAGAAGCAGCAAGGATTTCTGTTTCAAAACCCTGCAATGAATAAATATTGGCAATCTGACCAATCAGGTCCATGCCATCCCAGCCACTATCGTCGATACGGCCAATGAACGGAGAAACATAGGTTGCACCGGCTTTTGCAGCAAGAATAGCCTGGCCTGCGCTGAACACCAATGTGCAGTTTGTTTTAATACCGTTATCGCTGAACCATTTCAGGGCTTTGATACCATCTTTGATCATGGGCACTTTCACCACAATATTGGGATGAATCGCCGCCAGTTTTTTTCCTTCTTCTACCATTCCTTCAAAATCGGTACTGATCACTTCGGCACTGATATCGCCATCAACCAGTTCACAAATGGTTTTGTAATGCTGCATAATGGCATCGGTTCCTTTAATGCCCACTTTGGCCATTAACGAAGGGTTGGTAGTAACGCCATCAAGAATACCTAATTCATTTGCTTCTTTGATCTGGGCGAGGTCGGCCGTGTCAATAAAAAATTTCATTGTAAAAGTTTGGTTGTTTTGAAGATGAAAAAATACTCAGTTTGTAAAGGGGCATCTTCAAACAGAAAAAGAAAAAATGGCAGGTTACTTACATCGCACCGCTACAACCGCTTACCCTTGCTGCGTTCCCACCCTGGGGGAGTTCAGCAGGAGCTGGTCGTGCAAGACCTGCCGCCGCAAAGATAGGGGAATGAGGGAAAAGTTGAAGACTGAAAAGTTGAAAGTTGAAAAGTTTGTTCAAAACTCAGCCCATGGTTGTAGAACCGATGGCCATTTCGATATAAAGAATAAAAAAGCAATCCTGTTGAATTTCTTAAGTTTTGGGTTACTTCATTACTAAACTATAGTTGCCATTCCAGCTATTGGGTTCGGTTTGTTTAATATCATAAAACAGTTTAACATGCATCTTTTCTTTCATAATTGTAATTGCCCCAATAGGTTTAAATCTGTTTCCTGAAACTTTAATTTCATGAGCTGGAATTTCTCCCTGTTGTTTTGGAATTGTAAAAACGATACTGTCTTCATAAGTATTTCTGGAAAAAACTGAGAAGATATCATGTGACATCAGAATTCGCTTGCCCTTAACTGTTACTTTAAAGTGAAATTGTTCTTGACTAATAGTTGCCGTTTTGTAATTTCTTGCCGGACTGGTAAAAAAGAAAAAATATGTTGAGATTACTGCTATCAAAAGTGAAACAAGTAAAAGGGCTTTCTTATTTACTGCCTTTATTTCACTTCTAAACTTGAGTATAGTGGTTGCTATAAACATCGTTATATAATAGCAAGCTAGACACCAAAGTAAGAATACAACTACAGCAATTATTGTAAAAGCAATCATTTTCAGTTATTTACCAAGCCAAACAAACTCGTCTTTACAATATCCTGTTATTATTAAAATTGGGTCTGTTCGCTAATGAGTTTACCTGCGTCATTCCCACCAGTTCATCTACTCGTCCGCCCAAAGGTTTGTAGTATACAAGAATGGTGTAAGTGTTTTCGGCTTCCCACCAGTTGCCCTCGGTAACCTCCGTACTTATCTCGTTTGTTTTTTTATCTTTTGTTACATAAATGTAATCGTACAGAGCTTGTTTCAACAATTGTTTGTTTTCATACATACCAGTTTCTTCATTAAAGGTTAAGCGGTTGGCATCACTCAGTTCATAGTTCGTGAGTTCTCCAAATAAGTAAACCTCTTTGTTGGGTATCGCAGTACGGTCGGGGGTAGAGTAACGGAACCAAACGGTTGCATAGTCGCCTTGCCAGTAAGGATTGTTCTGTTCAATATTCATCAACTGGTAAAAGCCATTGAAATCACGGTAATACATGTAGCGGAGATCTTTCCGTTCACCTTCCGGTTTAATGTATAATGTTTGACCGGTGTTGGTATAATCACCTTTCTCTACACGATCCGTTTGTAAGCGAAAGCTTGTTAAATCAACCCAGCGCCATTCTTTCTGTGCTGGAAACAATGCCTGGTTTTCGGTATTGTATTCGAGAATATTCTGACGGATAAATGTTGGCTGCAGGTTAGTAATACTATTATCCCAACGGAAGTTTTGCAGGATCACCACTTTGATCTGCTGAAAAATATTGGTAGGCTTGATGTTTTGTGCATTGATGTTGAATTGTAGTTTCTGATGTGTTTTTCCAATTGCTGTATTGAAGGGCTGCAATACTGTTGCCCCGGCTGTGATTTTTGTATCGATCACCAGAAACCGTTTGGTAAAAGCCACCTGCGATGTATCGCCATTCACAAATACTTTTAATACATAGTTGCCGCTTTTGGTGGGAGAGGTGTTGCGGTCGGGCAGGTTGCAGGTGTAATGGGTATAACGGGTAAGTACAAGCGAAGAATTGCGGTAGGTGTTGATCCGTACGTTGGAAAAACCTTTCATATAGTCAAACTGACTTACCATAGCGGGTGTCCAGTCGGCATTGCAAAGTGTAAATGTGTATGAATAATATTTTACATCCGCATCCATATCATCAAAATGCAGTTCCAGTTGGTCGTTGCTGTTGAGCCGCATGATGGGGTAGCTGAGCTGATCGCCTTTTACATGAAATTTTACAGAGCGGATATTGCTCTTGTAAATTTTATCGGGCTGTTGGGCAGTGCCGGTGCTGCATAAAAATAGGCCCGACACAAAAAAAGCAATAACACGTTTGATCTGCTGCATGATGTTGTTCATTTAATTCTGCTCTTGTAGAGATACAAAAGCTTCGGGAATAGTTGCTTTATGTGCAAGATTCCCAATCTCCGGGCAAAATGCTCAAAAAAGTCAGCAACCCGTTACAAGGTTGGCAACCTTTGCCTTAGTTTTACAACCTCTCAAAGATAAAGATTTGAACATTGCCTCCTTTATAGCACGCCGGCTGGTTTTTCAAAAGAACCAGTCTTTTTCACGGTTCATCATCCGGTTATCAACAGTGGCCACAGCCATCAGTGTAGCGGTGATGATCCTGGCCTTTGCATTTGTAGAAGGCTTTCAATACACCGTGAGCAGCAAAGTATTCAGTTTTTGGGGGCACCTGCGTGTGCAGCAGCAACAATCCTCTTCATCTGGTTTGGCAGAGGAATTACCGGTGGAGCAAAATGATTCGGTGTATCAAATCCTCAAATCGCATCCCAATGTGCAACTGGTGGATGCATTTGCTACCAAATCGGCCATGCTCAAAACCACCGAAACCATAGAAGGGGTATTACTGAAAGGGGTGGACAAACAATTTTCCAGCGAACGGTTACAACCATTTATGCAGGAAGGAAAATGGCTGGCCTTTGACGATAGTGTACAGAACAACCAGATCGTTATTTCTACCTACACGGCGAAACAGATCAATGCCAAAGTGGGCGACCGCATTCTTATTTATTTTATTGACAATAACAGTACAGCCCCACGGGTGCGGCCTGTTACCGTAAGCGGTATTTATAAAACCGGTATTGAAGAATACGATAAAACATTTGCGATCATTGATATGAATCTCATCCGGCGTTTAAACGGATGGAGCAATACACAGATCGGCGGTTATGAAATAACGTTGAACGATTATCGTACCGATTATACAACCAACAATCAATTGCTCGATCAGTTGCCTGTTGTTTGGTTCAGCACGCCGTTGCGAGAAATCTATCCGAACATCTTTGATTGGCTGGCACTGCAAAGCACCAACAAAACGGTGATCTTAATCATCATGTGCATCGTGGCAGTGATCAATTTGATTTCCTGCTTAATTATTCTTGTATTGGAACGCTCCCGCATGATCGGTTTACTCAAAGCAACCGGTGCTACGAACGGACAGGTACAGGTGATTTTCTGGAACCAGGCATTGATCATTACATTGGTTGGATTAACATTGGGCACCGTGTTGGGACTTGGTATTTGCTGGCTGCAGCAAACCACTGGCTTTCTGCAACTCGATGAAACAGCTTACTATGTTTCCACAGCACCCATTCGTGTGCTGTGGTGGCAGGTGGTGTTGATTAACGTGGTAACTTTTTTCGTGAGCTTTCTGATATTGTTCATTCCTTCCTTGCTGGTGCGGAAAATGAGCCCGGTGAAGGCGTTGCGGTTTGAATAGGAAGGATGTACGAAAGCCTGGACATGTTGCAAAATCTAACAGTGGTTCAGATAGGTTGGACATATAAATCAAAGACCTTTCAAATTAATTAATCTAATTTTTAAAATGACAGAAACGAAGCTTTTGTTGGCGGAATTAGATGCCTTATTGCAGCAACACAATATGGCTGAATACCTGAAACTTCAACCACCTTTGCCAGATGAAGAAATCGATAAGTACTTTGAAGATTTTGGAATAGTGGATGAAGATTTGAAAGCATTATATCAATGGAAAAATGGTGAATACGTAGACTCATATAGTAAATTAATGGACAATGGCGGAATACAATCATTGCAAGAAATAAAAAACTATTTATCATTTGATAAGCCTTACGATTCTGATTTGTTGGAAATAATAAGCGATAATGGAGAAGAAGCTCTTCTATTCAATAAAAGGAAAGGGCCTCACTACGGAAAGCTTTATTTTTATTCGGTACCCTGTCTTTATATTGAGAATCCGATAAGTTATTTTGATTCAATCAAGGCCATGTTACAGACAACGATCAAAGCGTATAAAGAAGGTATTTACCAATACGATAATGAAGACAAGTGGCTGAATATAGATTTGAAAAAGTTTGCTGTAATCGCAAAAAAAATCAATAGAGGCAGCATGTATTGGACAAAACATAATCCTTTGCGTGAAGAAGACTGGTATGAAATATGACGAAGCATCTAACGCTCACCGATAATTTTCAATTTATGGTTCCGTAAATAACAAGAGCAAAAAAACGTTACCAAATGAACAAAGACATCGTCACTTACAACAACACGCAAACTACTGCCGACAAAGCAATTTGTAACCGTATTGCCGCTATCATTGATAGTGAGCTTACTGATGCAGAAAGTAAAATATGGCATGCCCACCCGGTTTGGTTTTTGGAAGGCAATCCCATTGTTGGGTACAGCAAACAAAAGCCGGGCATCCGGTTGATGTTTTGGAGTGGTGCTTCTTTTGAAGAAGATGGTTTGAATGTGGTGGGCAAAAAATTTAAAGATGCTTCTATTTTCTACAACAACGTTTCTGAAATTGATGAGGCGCAACTAAAACGTTGGCTCGAAAAGGCAAGAGCTATTCAATGGGACTACAAAAACATTGTGAAACGAAAAGGACAATTGCTTCGTTTGAAATAAATTGCAATCACCTTAAAACAGCAAACATGAACAGTACCGCACATCATGACGAACGTATTGCAAACATGACCTTTGCTTCGGTATATCCTCATTATGTTACAAAGGTGGAAAAGAAAGGACGAACAAAAGAAGAACTGCACCAGGTAATTGAATGGCTTACCGGTTACAAGGAGAAAAAGCTGCAACAACTCATTGCTGATAAAGTAACATTTGAACAATTCTTTCAGCAGGCAAGGCTTCACCCCAATGCATCACTAATAACAGGTGTAATTTGTGGCTATCGGGTAGAAGAGATCGAAAACCCGTTAACGCAGCAGGTTCGTTACCTCGATAAGTTGGTTGATGAACTGGCCAAAGGGAAAGCAATGGAAAAAATTTTACGAGTGGCGTAATTACAAGCATTGCAAACACAAACGATCTTTCTTCGCCTGTTCATCTGCACAACTCACCACTGAAGACGATGGACAATAGACGACAGACCACCAGAGTCTGGGATGGCGGGCACTCACGACTAACGGCTTCCAACTCACAACTCATAACTCACAACTTCCTTCTACTGC
Organism: uncultured Chitinophagaceae bacterium; assembly: GCA_964392955.1. GTDB lineage: Bacteria > Bacteroidota > Bacteroidia > Chitinophagales > Chitinophagaceae > Lacibacter. The sequence continues at coordinate 21,885 of CAYMSG010000002.1, forward strand.
ACCAACACCGCATCCGCTATACTGTTTCCGGTTAATGATTTCGTCGACGGTAAACTTTTCCAATAAGAACCAGCGCCTGTTAAACTGTTGTTCGGATTGGTTGCAGGAAGAGCAGCAGGAAAGAAATACGAGTACCGTTCTACGTACGGTGTATTATTCATCCACTCTGTTGATAATTTCATAAAGTATTTGTGTACTGTTTCTGATGTACGGTTGGGATTGGCATTGTATTCCGTTACCCAGATCGGCAAGGACGGGTAGGCCTGTCGTACATTTTGAATATAATTGACAAAGCGGTTGAAAATCCGTTCGGCAGTAAGAGAATCAGTTGCCGCATTATTGGTTTGATTGCCCCAATCGTACCAGTGAACAGGCAATACATCGACCCTTACTTTTTGTGCTGTTGCCTGAGCCATAAAATTGGTTAGCCATTTACCGCTTCCATAAGCCTGGTCTTGCGTAACAACGGGTGCACCCAAACGCAAGCCCGACTTCAACATGATTTTATACCGGTAAATTGCCGTATCAATATTCAGAATATTTGATTGGGTTGTATTATCCGGTTCGTTAAACGACAATAAATGATCAACATCACTGCGGGCAGCAAGGTATTTTACATTATCATCTGTACAGGCACCCTTGCCCCATGTCATCGGAACAAATTGCTGATTTTGAAACGATGATTTATTCATGCTCCATCCGTAGTACCAACTGGCTGCAAACGCCTGCACGGCGGCTTCATTTACCGAAGCTGTTCCTTTTTTATCGGGGTTATTGATTTTCATATAACGGATATAGGAAATGCTGTTTTTCAAGCGGGCCGGTAGGTTTGCTTTGATATCGCTATCCATTGCCACAATGCAAATCGATTCGCCGGTACCATCAAAGTTGGCCGCCATTACCAGTTGGTATCCTTTGGGCAGAAAAAACGAAACAACCTTGTCTTCAAATCCCGTTGGAATTCCTTTAAACAATCCTGATCCAATGTTTAACGACGTGTAAACTGTATCAGCTCCCAACTCTACCCACGGCGAACCAACTTTTTCAGTTGTTGAAATGGTGAGGCGTTGACCCGAATAATTTCCCTGCGGGGGAGTAACTGTTGGCGGAGGAGTGGGAGAACTGTTTTGTGCAGCTTCTTTTTTACAGGCACTACCCGCCAGTAACAGCGTACTTAATGTAATGGAGAAAAACAATCGTTTCATACTTTGTTTTTTAGATACAACAACATCTTTTTTATGGCTATCAAATTTTGTTGCTCTTAAAAGTAAGTGAATGCGAAATCATTTTTGGGCCTGCAACACAGTATGAACCAACAGCCCCCTGAGGTTGAAATGTTTGGGGGAGTGGTTCATCGTCTTGTTAGCAAAGAGGGTTCCACAAACAATTAATCCCTAAATTGCCGTATGCAAAAAATCGTTCTTACAGCTTTGCTCATTTTCATTGGTACAGCTTTGTATGCACAACAGAAACCTGCTTATGTGTTGTACAATGCAAAAGGGAAGAAAGTGAGTTACAAAAAAATGATGAAGCAAATCATCAGACAGGATATTGTTCTCATTGGTGAATTTCACAACAATCCCATCAGTCATTGGCTACAACTGGAAATTACAACCGATGCAAAACAAAAACGCAACCTGGTACTGGGTGCCGAAATGTTTGAACAAGACAATCAGGCGGCACTCGATCAATACCTGCAGGGAAAACTCTCTGCCAAAGGGCTCGACTCATCGGCACGCTTATGGCCCAATTACAAAACCGATTATGCACCGCTTGTGAATTTTGCAAAAGCCAACCGACTTGCTTTTGCAGCAACGAATATTCCCCGCAGGTATGCATCTTTGATTTCAAAAGCAGGATTTGAAGCGTTGGATACATTGCCTGATGCTGCCAAACAATGGATCGCCCCTTTGCCAATCGCATTTGATTCCACATTGGCAGGCTATCAAAACATGATGAAGATGATGGCCGGACATGGATCCATGAACATGGTGCGGGCACAGGCGTCGAAAGATGCAACGATGGCCTATTTTATTCTCAGGTATTTTGTGCCTGGAACTTTGTTCATTCACTATAACGGAAGTTATCATTCCGATAAACACGATGGCAAAGCCTCATCTGATTATGATGGAATTGTTTGGTATTTGAAGCAGTCTCGTCCCGATGTGAAGATTGTAACTGTTACAACAGTTTCGCAGAAAAACATTTCAAAACTATTGGCCGAACATCAATACAAAGCGGATTTTATTATTTGTGTGGATGAGGATATGACAACGACGTATTGAGGGTTCATAGAGTCAAGTATAAGTATGTCTCCTAAAACAAGCTTTTCATGATTAAAAAAATAATACGGTTATGATATTTCAACGAAAAATGTATGTAATCTTTGGCCTGGTGATACTACTATTCAATAGTTGTCGTTTTACAAGCACTTTTACCAACAATGTAGCAGATAGAAAAGATGCCGAGAAGATTACCAATCAACTTTACGAGTTATTAAAAAAAGGCCGCTATGAAGAAACAACTGTTCTTTTCAGTAAGCGTTTTTTTGAAGTTACAAGCAAAGAGAAACTATTTGAAATATTCAAGGCAACCAATGTCCGGCTGGGCGAATTAGTACAAACAAAACTTGAACAGTGGGAAACACAACGGGTAGAGGGTACTGATCCTTCAGCCAATTATGCTTTGCAATACATCAATCAATATGAAAATTACCAGGCTACAGAAACCATACGTTTAACGAGAGAGAAGGACGATCAGATTAAAATTATTGGTTATAATATTACATCCGATGGTTTTTTGAAGCTGGACTGATTTTTCTGCTGCTATTTTCTGAATCACTGAGTCAAGATGATTGCAAAAACTCTAAGCGGTATTACACTGCTAACTGTTAATTGTTTTTAGCAGCTGATAAGTTCCGTTAGGTAACTGCATTGTGCCTTTTGATAAGGTCTTCTTCTAATTTTTTCAGGACAGCATATTTTTACATCATTAAACTATGCTAATATGAAAAAACATGCTTTCACTTTCCTTTTTTTGTTGGCTGCTATTGTTTCAATAGCTCAAAACATAGGAGTTGATGTAACAAAACCCAGTAAAAAATTTTCTGTAAATGGAACCATTGTGGTTGATCACGAAAATAAAAACAACGGCACATTGGATAGTGCGAGTTTGTTATTTGGTGTCAAGCCTGCTGGAGTTGGAATAAACAGTAATATGAATCCATTTCAACCTGATTACAGGGGTATGAATTTCTGGACCAACCAACAAAAGCGACTCACGATTCTGGAAAATGGAAACATTGGCATTGGTACTAGCAATCCGCAATACAGCTTTTCAATCTTTGGGAATTTATATGCAGATAATGCTGCTATTTTTAATAATTCCATTCGTGTGAATCAACGGGTAGGTATTGGCGGTAACTGGAATGGCAGTTATCGGTTGTTTGTACACAATGGAAATGCACATTTTGAAGACAAAGTTCATATCGGTAGCACCACGGTTGGTGCAGATCAGTTATTTGTTCAATCGCCGAATAGTGGTACCAATGCTGCACGATTTGCAGGTGGTAATGTGTTGATCAATGAAAGTTTATTGGTCGAAAAAAATGCAACAATTACCAACAATATAACTGGTGGCGGCAACCTTACAATGAATGGGAATGCGTTTATTGGCGGCGCTCCCGATTTTACCTATCGTATGCGTATTTATGGAAATGCGAGAGTGGATGATAACTTTCGGGTAAATGGAAAGCTGTCTGTTGGCGGGGTAGTAGATAATATTTATACAATGAGAGTATATGGTAATGCGAGGATTGATGATAATTTCAGAGTAGAGGCAAAAGCGGCTATTGGCGGCAATGTAGATGAGAATTTTAAACTCAGGGTGTATGGTGGTAACAGCAGGTTCGGCGGTGATGTAGAAGTAACAGGTAATTTGAATGTAAACAGTATTGCCATTGCAGATAACTTCAGCATAGGTGGAAAAGGCTCAGTGAAAAGCAATGGCACATCACCCTTAAAAATTCATTTTACAGAAGTATTTGCAGATCATCTGTTCAAAGGATCGGGTGAGCTGGCAGTATTCAAATTATATCTTCCCGATTTCGATCACGTCTCGGATGTTCGGCTTTTCATCAGTCATTTCGAAACCAACATACCGGTTGGTTATAATCCGCAGAATGTACTTGCTTATTTTTCAGATCTTGATCCGGTTGAGAACACCGCTATGTTTGTATTACGTTCTTTGAGATCGGAAGATTTTATCATTGGCGGCACTTATTATATTACTGCTATTATAAAAGATAACTAGACACGAGTTAGATTATTGCTGCTTGATAAGAGGTACAATAGACAAATAAAACCGGCCCGTTTCCGGGCCGGCCTGTACTTCTCTCTTATGCTTATTTACGATTACGCCAAATCAAAACGGTCGAGGTTCATGACTTTGTTCCATGCTGCAACAAAATCATTAACAAACTTCTCCTGACCGTCGGCACAGCCATATACTTCAGCAATGGCACGTAGTTCAGAATTAGAACCAAAGATCAGGTCTACACGGGTAGCTGTCCATTTTAAATCACCGGTTGCACGATCGGTTCCAAAGAAACCTTGTTGCACAGGATCAGCTGCTTTCCAGGTAGTTCCAAAATCAAGCAGGTTCACAAAGAAATCGTTGGTAAGAGCGCCCGGTGTTTTTGTAAACACTCCATGCTTCGAACCATCAAAGTTGGTGTCGAGTACACGCATACCACCTACCAGTGCCGTCATTTCAGGAGCGGTGAGGTTCAGCAGTTGTGCTTTATCCACCAGCATCTCTTCAGATGATACAGTGGCACGCTTGCTCAAATAATTGCGGAAACCATCAGCAGCAGGTTCCAATACAGCAAACGATTCAACATCTGTTTGCTCTTGTGTGGCATCATTCCTGCCAGCAGTGAACGGAACCGTTACTGTAAAACCGGCATTTTTTGCAGCTTGCTCAATACCAGCACATCCACCCAATACAATCAGATCGGCCATCGAAACTTTCTTGTTCCCGTTGGCACTGTTGAATTCTTTTTGAATTGCTTCCAGTGCATCCAACACCTTGCTCAATTGAGGAGGGTTGTTCACGGCCCAGTACTTCTGTGGTGTTAAACGGATGCGTGCACCATTTGCACCACCACGTTTATCGGAACCACGGAAGGTAGAAGCTGAAGCCCATGCAGTAGAAACGAGTTCGCTAACGGTTAAACCACTTGCAAGAATTTTCGCTTTCAATGCTGCTGCATCCTGGTCGTTGATCAATTCAAAATCAACAGCAGGGATCGGGTCTTGCCAGATCAATACTTCGGCCGGAACTTCGGGGCCGAGGTAACGGGCACGTGGTCCCATATCACGATGGGTTAATTTAAACCAGGCACGTGCAAACGCATCTGCAAACTCATCGGGATTTTCGTAGAAACGACGGGAAATTTTCTCGTATGCCGGATCTACCCGCAAAGCCAGATCGGTTGTGAGCATAAATGGCGCATGGCGTTTTGCAGGATCATGTGCATCAGGTACTAATCCTTCGCCTGCATTGCCTTTTGGTTTCCACTGGTGTGCACCAGCCGGACTCTTAGTCAATTCCCACTCATAGCCAAACAGGTTTTCAAAATAGTTATTACTCCATTTGGTAGGTGTAGTAGTCCATGCACCTTCCAATCCACTGGTAATGGTATCTGCACCGGCACCTGTACCAAAACTGTTTTTCCAACCGAGACCTTGCTCTTCAATACCTGCGGCTGCCGGTTCACGGGATACATATTTTGAAGGATCGGCCGCACCATGTGTTTTACCAAATGTATGTCCGCCTGCAATCAAGGCAACCGTTTCTTCATCGTTCATTGCCATGCGGCCAAATGTTTCACGGATATCTCTTGCCGCAGCCAATGGATCAGGATTCCCATTTGGTCCTTCCGGATTTACATAGATCAATCCCATTTGAACAGCGCCCAACGGGTTCTCCAGTTCACGATCACCAGTGTAGCGTTTATCGCCCAGCCACTCGGTTTCTGAACCCCAGTAAATATCTTCCGGCGCTTCCCATACATCAGCACGTCCGCCGGCAAAGCCGTATGTTTTAAAATCCATTGTTTCGAGTGCTACATTTCCTGCAAGGATCATGAGATCGGCCCAGGAAAGTTTTTTGCCATATTTCTGTTTGATGGGCCAAAGCAGTAAACGGGCTTTATCCAGGTTGGCATTGTCGGGCCAGCTGTTGAGTGGTGCAAAACGTTGCGTGCCTGCGCCACCGCCACCACGACCATCCCAGATACGGTATGTACCTGCACTGTGCCATGCCATACGGATCATAAACGGACCGTAATGACCATAATCGGCAGGCCACCAATCCTGCGAGGTTGTCATCAGTTCAGCAAGATCTTTTTTTACAGCTGCGAGATCAAGCTTCTTAAATTCTTCTGCATAATTAAATTGTTCGCCCATCGGGTTCGACAGGGTGGAGTGCTGGCGGAGAATATTCAACTTCAGTTGATTGGGCCACCAATCACGATTGCTGGTGCCGCCACCTGCGCTGCTTTTGAGTGTTCCGTTCATAAACGGACACTTGGCTGCATCTTTCACATTGTACGATGTGTTGCTGTGCGGATTGTCATTACTCATTTGTAAATGGTTTATTGATTTTAGTAATTACAGTAACAATAAATAACAGAAGTGGTATGTGGTGATGTGTTACCGGGTGCAATGTTAAACAGGAAGTCGAAATAAATCAAATTGATTATTTTTATAAAGATATAATTAATCTCTATGACATTAACGCAGCTCGAATACATAGTGGCACTCGATACATACCGGCATTTTGTACTTGCTTCCGAAAAGTGTTTTGTAACACAGCCCACCCTCAGCATGCAGATCCAGAAACTGGAAGAAGAGTTGGGCGTAAAGATTTTTGACCGTACCAAACAACCCGTGATACCAACTGAAATTGGTGCCAGTATTATTGCACAGGCACGTATTGTGTTACGTGATGCAGGACTGATACGGCAACTGATTTCCGAACAACAGGACAGTATGAGTGGCGAAATACGCATCGGCATTATTCCCACCATTGCGCCTTACCTGTTGCCGCCGCTGTTTAAAAATATCCGGGAAAAATATCCGCAGGTGAATCTCGTGGTGCGGGAGATCATTACGGAAGAAATTGTGCAGGAACTGAAAAACAACCGCCTGGATTGTGGGATTGTGGTTACACCGCTAAAGGATTCATCTATTAAAGAAGATGTGTTGTTTTATGAGGAGCTGTTTGTGTATGTTTCAAAAAACAATGCTTTGTACGATAAGAAATATGTATTACCCACTGAAATTGATCCCAATCAACTCTGGTTACTGGAAGAAGGGCATTGTTTCCGTTCGCAGATATTGAACCTTTGCGAACTGCAAAAGTTTTCAGGGCTCAACTTCCGTTACGAGACCGGCAATATTGAAACATTGAAACGCATGGTTGATAAAAGCGATGGTATTACCATTTTGCCCGAACTGGCGGTGATGGAGTTTACCAAGCCGCAACTGAAATTTGTAAAGCAGTTGAAAGAGCCAAGACCAGCGAGGGAAGTAAGCCTGGTAATTCACCGGGATCATTTAAAAACAAAATTAATCCAGGTATTGAAAGAGGAGATTCTCAGCATCGTTCCCAAGCCCATGCAAAAGCTGAACCGAAAGAAAGTGGTGGACATCAGTTATTGAGCAATCTGAGTACGGTTGTAACGAATAATCGCTATTGCATGAATCGGGCGAAGGTTTTACCTTTCTTCCGGTGTTGGAATCTGCCCGGCATCAATCAACTTTTTTAAACCCAAACCTCAATTGTCATGCAGCGCTACAAAAGTTTATACAAATGGATGCTTGTTCCCATGCTCTTTATGCAGGCAGGAATTTTCAGAGATTACTGGGGCGATTTCACGGAGAATGCATGGTCGGTTCATGTGCATTACTGGACGGGTACGATCTGGTATTTCTATCTCATCATTCAGCCGTATTACGCAACACATGGCAAACTGCATCTGCATCGTACCAATGGTATCATCGGCATGTTTCTCGCAGGCGGTGTTTGTTTAACAGCATTCAGTATGATGCATAGAGATATGGTTTCAGCTGAAAGATCACTGGCGGCAAGGAACGACTTTGGCCCATTTGAGCCCTGGTTTTTTTATGGTGTAGCGGCAGTTGAAATTGTAATGATGACGGCGTTTGGTTTTGCTGTGATAAAAAGCATCATTCACCGGAAGAATTTAGAACATCATGCATGGTGGCTCGTCACCACTGTATTTATTATTATGATGCCTGCACTCGGTCGGGGACTGCAAAATGTATATATCGGTATGAACAGTCAGCAATGGCCTGATATCGATATAATGGGTTCGTTATATGTTTCGCAGGCACTTATCATTGCTATGTTGCTGATTGCTGCCTGGAAATATAATAAGCTGAAACATCCGGCAACTTACCTGGCGGTGGCCATAAACCTGTTTACACTTTTCCTTGAACCCATTGGCAGATTCACAGCTGTACAGGAGTTTTTAAAAACAATGATCAAG
>CAYMSG010000003.1:0-27862 GCA_964392955.1 uncultured Chitinophagaceae bacterium
AAACCTGGATAATCAACACGCATTTCTTCACCTTCCAGTTGTGGCGAAATGCCACCTACATACACAATCGCATCTGCATCACTTACTTTATTCAGTAGTGCAGCATAATTTGTTTGTTCAAAATTACCGGCTCTTAATTTCACATTCGCCTTTCCTTCGCCCTGCCAGTATTCCAATACCAGTTTATAGGTTTTTCCTTTTTCTGTTTTTAAACGATAGGTTCTTGCGCCCCAGCGGTTTCTTGTCCATGCATCCAATACCGATTGATCGTTGATGCTGAATTTGTAACCATCATCGGCTTCCACTTCAAATGTGATAAAGCCATCCTTATCGGCTGTGTAATTGGTTGTATATCGGGCAGAAAAATTATAGGCATTCATGTTGCCAACTACCTGCGAACCTTCCTGCCAGAAATGATCAACCGTTTCTTCCGCTTGCGTTACAACCGGATTTCCTTGTAATTCTTTGTTATTAAAATATTCTGCTTTGAAACCGTTCTTTCCATCGAATGAATATTGCTTCCGCATATCGGTGTACACCAGCAAGGTATCGTTGGTAAAGTTGATGGCTTTTTCATAAACCACTTCGGCTTTACTGCCAAGTTTGTTCTGAATGCCTTTTAATACGGTTACTATTTCAGAAGGAGTACCGTTGTAGTTGCCCAATACGGCAATGCTGTTATCAGCATTGGGACCAATCACAACAATCTTTTTGATTGACTTCGAAAGTGGCAGCGTGTTCTTCTCGTTCTTGAGTAATACAATGGATTGTTGTGCCATCTTCAACGCATGTGCTTTGTGTGGCGCACTTTCCAGAACAGAAGCAGGTGTTTGTGCATATTTCACTATCGATACCGGATCGAACATGCCCAAACGGTAACGGATCGTAAACAAACGCTTCAGTGAAATATCGAGTTGTGCTTCTGTGATCAATCCATTCTTTACTGCATCCACCAATGTTTTGTAAACTGTCTGACCACATTCAATATCGGTGCCATGCATTACTGCATCTACCGCAGAGGTTGTTGCATCTTTGTGTGTTTTATGATAACGGAAAAAATCATCAATGGCCCAGCAGTCACTGGTAACATAACCGGTGAACTTCCATTGCTTGCGCAGAATATCATTCATCAACTGATCGTTACCGCAGCAGGGTTGCTTATCCACTGCATTGTAAGCACACATAACACCTGCCACATTTGCATCAACGATCAATTCTTTAAAAGCTGGTAAATAGGTATCCCACAAATCATATACTGCAGGATTGAAATTATCGGAGTGTCTTGATGGTTCGGGACCACTGTGTACAGCAAAATGTTTGGCACATGCAGCCGCTTTTAAATACTTCGGATCTTCTCCCTGCAAGCCACGCACAAAAGCTCGCCCAAGCATGGCCGTTAGAAAGGGATCTTCGCCGTATGTTTCCTGTCCACGACCCCAGCGTGGATCACGAAAGATATTGATGTTGGGTGTCCAGTAAGTAAGACCAAGATAACGTTCTGCAGTTCGTCCCTGTTCAACAGCTTTGTTATAGATGGCCCTGCCTTCGAGTGCAGAGTAATCGGCCATCCGAAAAAGTGAAGTAGTATCCCATGTTGCGGCCATACCAATTGCTTGCGGAAATACCGTTGTTTTGAACGGGGTTCTTGCAACACCATGCAACACTTCGTTCCACCAATCGTAAGCCGGAATACCCAAACGTGGAATGGCAGGCGTTGCATTGAGCATCTGTGCTACTTTTTCTTCCAGTGTTAAACGGCTTACAACATCATTCACCCGTTGCTCAATGGGCAACTTTGGGTTCCACATGGGAAATGATTTGTAATCCTGTGCCGATGCTATAAGAGCAAGCACTGTACTGAGGATGGCAAGAACGGTTTTCATTGTTGATTGTTTTGATCCGGGTTTAACTGTAAAACTTAGTTTGTATCTTTATTTTTTAAATGCATCATCATTTCCTTTATACTCGAACCAATCGTATAAGGCTACTGATGAAGTTGGTGCACCATTGGATGTGCCGTACAAAGCAAACAGGCTTCCGACAAATCCACCTGCAACTTTGGTGGTAAGAAACGATCCGTCAACGCCTTCTTTCAACAATTTCCAGTCGTTCTTCTTTTCTGCAAAGAAGAAGGCATACGTGTCTGCTCTTGCTTCGATTTTCAAAAACAGTTCTTTTGTTGCGTTTAATTTTTGCGAAGCGAGTAATTCAGGTTCTGTTTTACCTCTTGCAGGCGATTTGAATAACTGCACAACGGGTGCGCCGTTTTCAACTGACTTGCATAAGAAGTAGTAAAAGTTTTCGCTCTGAAAAATGAGCATGCCAGCTTTTTCTTTTTCTGATGCGGGTGTAAAATTGATGCTGGTTGCTGCGTATCCCTTCAAATTGTTCTGTCGGTAACCCAGGAAAGAAGGGCTTTTCCGTTCAGTTGCCGTTTGCGGACGTAATGCCAATTGCAGAAATCCTTTTTTAGCAGTTAAGCTGTATGCAGCTGTTTCAGGATTGCGTAAGAAGAGATAACGGAAATCAAACTTGTCACTTTTAAAATCATCTCTGAATGTTACGTTACCACCAAAAGGATTGTTTACTTTTTTGGTGATGGCGGGTTGCGGAACAGGCAATGTATAAGGCACTGTTGCATCTCCTTCAAGGATATGTGGCCAGCCATCTTTCCATTCAACAGGTAATAAAAATGTTTCACGACCGGTTGTATAAAAATCATCATCGTATGGACGGCAGGCAAGAAAAACAGCCCACCATTTTCCATCGGGTGTTTCTACAAAATCAGCATGACCGGTTGTAGTAATGGGATTAGGACGTTTCTTATCCAAATGTTTTTGTGTGAGGATAGGATTCTTCTCATACGAAACATAAGGCCCTTTCACTGATTTACTTCTGAACACAACTTCTGTGTGATTGTAGCCTGTTCCACCTTCTGCACAAATCAAATAATACCAATCATCTTTTTTGAAAATATGCGGTGCTTCGATCCAGATCGGTTTTTTGGAAAGATCAGTTCCGCCATTCACCAGTAAAATTTCTTCACCCACCACTTTCATCGTATTGATATCAAACTCATACATGCGGATGGTACGGTGACCATTGTATAACGGTTTGTTATCCGGCGCATCATTGTTGTAAACAACGTAAGCTTTGTCATCTACAAAATCAATGGATGGATCAATGCCTCTAACCTCCGGCAACCAGATAGGATTACTCCACGGACCTTTTGGATCTTTAGCAGTGATAATGAAATTTCCTTTCTTATCAATAAGCGTACAAAGAATATAAAATGTTCCTTTATGATAACGGATGGTAGGTGCAAACAAACCTCTGGATACACCAGCATTTGTTTGATCCAGTTGCTCTTCACGATCCATAGCGTTACCGATCTGTTTCCAGTTCACCAGGTCGGTACTATGAAAAATCGGAAGACCGGGAAAATAGGCAAACGTAGAAGTGGTGACATAATAATCGTTACCTACTCTGCAAATACTGGGATCGGGGTAGAAGCCGGCCAGTATGGGATTGTTGAAGGTTTGTGCGTTTGCAAAAAACAATGCCATTGCAAAAGATGCTGCTAAAAAATATTTCTTCATTGATCTGTTCATTAATCGTTATAAGGTTTTATTGTTTGGATGAAACCATTTTCATCGTGCACCAGCTCTGTTACTTTTACATTGCGTAAATGTGTTACACCTTTACTTAAACTGCTGTCGTGGTAAAACAAATACCACTTATCTCCAAATGCACAAATAGAGTGGTGCGATGTCCAGCCAACAACAGGTTCTAAAATCCGTCCTGCATATTTGAACGGACCGTATGGATTATCGCCAATGGCATAACAGAGATAATGCGTATCGCCGGTTGAATAGGAGAAATAGTATTTACCGTTGTACTTGTGTAACCAGCTTGCTTCAAAAAAACGTCGGTCAGTATCGCCTTGCAAAAGCGGTTCGCCATTTTCATCGGTGATCAGCACATCTTTTGGCGCTTCAGCAAATTCCAATAAATCATCTGTAAGCTTTGCAACCTTTGCACATAAAGCCGGTTCATTTGCTTCCGGTAAAAATGCAAATGGACTTTCGGGTTGTGCTGCATTAAACGTTCCGTTGCGCCAGCGTTGCAGCTGTCCGCCCCAGATACCACCGAAGTATATATAATAACTTCCGTCTTCATCTTTATACACAGCAGGGTCAATGGAGAAACTTCCTTTGATTGCTTCGGGCTGTGGCGTAAACGGACCAACAGGTGAATCACTTACTGCCACACCAATTCTGAAGATGCCTTCGTGATCTTTAGCAGGAAAGAAGAGGTAATACTTACCGTCCTTCTCGTTTGCATCAGGTGCCCACATTTGTTTAGCAGCCCAAGGCACATCGTTTACATGCAAGGCCAATCCGTTGTCAACTGCTTCACTTGTTGGTGAATCCATGGAAAGCACATGATAATCTTCCATCGCAAAGTGGCTACCGAGATCATCAAACGCATCACCTGCATCTACATCATGCGACGGATAGATATAAATTTTTCCATTGAACACATGTGCCGATGGATCGGCAGTGTAAATGTGTCTCACCAATGGTTGTGAAATCGCTTTCTTATTTAGTTCATTAAAGTCGATATGTGCGATACTGTCTTCTGGCATAAAAAAAGTTTATTGTCTGACCTTGCCTACCAGCAGGCAGGCGTCCTCGTCTGACATATTTAAAATTTATGAACGTCGTTGTTTCAGATCGTTTTCGATCTGTGTTTCCATTTGTTTGTTGATCTCGTAAAAGAACAGCAAGCCTGCGCCAATTAAAAAAGGAATCGATGGAAAAACACTCACCAAAAGTTTTGTACCTTCTATGGCCGTTGCTGTCTGTGCCGTTCCACTGTTAGCAGTATAATCAAAGAGCCCCAATATCCACGTTAATAACGCATTGCCAACACTTAATCCTGTTTTCAATCCAACCATCATGGCAGAAAAAATGATAGCCGTTGCACGACGGTTATTCTTCCATTCGCTGTAATCGGCCACATCAGCGATCATGGCCCATAACAACGGAATCGTGATGCCATAGAAAAAGCCATGCAGAATTTGTGAACCAAACATCAGCTCAACCGAGGTTGACGAGAAAAAATAAAATAAGAAGATAAACAACGTAGAAATAACCAAGGCCACTCCAAACACATCCCGTTTGCCATATTTATCTGCAAGACGTTTGGAAAACCCAATACCAACAATCATGAAAATAATACCGCCCGCATTAAACAAACCAAATCCTGCTGATACCGGATCTTCACCAAAGAAGTTGATACCAATATTTGAAAAGCCATTTAAGATGGGGGTGATAAATTCAGTTAAACGGGCTTTGTCTACATAATTTTCAAAATAGTAAACATAGGAACCACCTTTCATGGCCAGCGTAATAAATACAAGGATGGTCAATACCAACATGATCAACCAAGGCTTGTTCTTAAATATATCTGCCAAATCCTCTTTCAAACTTGATTTCTGTTCCGGCTTTGGCACAATACGTTCCTTTGTGGTGAAAAAAGTAATGAGTAACATCACTGTGCCAATAATGGCCAGCCATGTCATTACTTTTTCAATACCTACCGCTTTATCACCTCCACCAGCTGCTACAATGATGGGCAGCATGAATACCTGCACAAAAAACTGCGCAAACATAACGGCAACAAATCGATAGGCCGACAGACTGTTACGTTCTTTCATATCGCCGGTAATCACACCACTCAATGCAGAGTAAGGAAGATTATTGGCAGCATACAACAACAATAACAACGTGTAAGTAACAACTGCATAAATCACTTTTCCTTTATAAGAAAAATCAGGCGTGCTGAATGCCAACAATGCAATCACACCTAAGGGAACAGCCGTATACAGGATCCATGGACGAAATTTTCCCCATTTGGATACGGTTCTGTCTGCAATGGCACCAACGATGGGATTAAATGCAAAAGCAGCAATCAAGCCTACTGTTAACATTAATGCTGATGCGTGGTTTGTGTCGAGGCCGTAAATATCTGTATAAAAATAGGCAAGGTAGGTTACCAGTGTTTGAAACACCAGGTTAGCAGCGAGATCGCCTAAACTGTAACCTACTTTTTCTTTTACAGATAATTTTTGTGAAGTGTTCATGTATTGATTTTAAAACGCAAACGATTTATTTTTTTAACGCCATTACTGCATGATACGCAGGCTTTGGCTGAAACTGGCGATCGAACAGCAACGGATAGTTGGTTCTGCCACGCACCGGCCAGCCATTCAACCAGCTTTGTCCATCATCCACACCCCAGAATGTAACACGTGTAACTTTATCCTTGTGCTTTAAAAACAGTTTAAAGAGGTTGGCATAATCATCTGCCTGTTTTTTCAACAAGCTGTCGGGAATACCATTCACATAAGGATTCAACGCAGGATTAGAAGCCTGGCGTTGGTTAACATCAGCACCTTGAAAATTACGTGGTAACATTTCAATATCGAGTTCAGTGATCATTACTTTTAAACCCAATGCATGGTAAGCAAGAATACTTTCTTCAATATCTTTTAACGGTACACGTCCTACATGCCAGTGACCTTGAATGCCCACACCATCAATACGCACACCGGCAGCCTGTACTTTTTTCACCAATGCAAGACAACCTTCACGTTTTTTGGGTTGTTCGTTATTGTAATCATTGTAGTACAATTCAGTTCCGGGAGAAGCTTTTTCTGCAAGGCGAAATGCTTCGGTTACAAATCCATCCCCCATTTTATCTAAGAAGATCGATTTACGCATGGTGCCATCTTCATTCAATGCTTCGTTCACTACATCCCACGAAAAGATCTTACCACTGTACCGGCTTGCGACAGTATTAATATGATTCGTAAAAAAAGTTTTGAATGAATCAACATCTTTGATTCTTCTTGCAAATGCCGGCAACTGGCTGTGCCAGATGAGTGTATGGCCATTCACCTTCATGTTATTTTTGGCGCCATATTCCACGATCTTATCGGCCAGTGTAAAATCATAACGATCCCATTCCGGATGTATGATCTCTGCTTTCATAATATTCTCCGGCGTAATGGCATTGAACTGTTGTTTGATAAGAGCATTGGCCTGGGGATTTCTTTCTTCGATCTGTTGTGTATTCAATGCTGTACCAATGAGGAAATCTTTTTTATATGCTTCCTTAAGCGATGTGGCTGCACTGGTGATCTTGTTTGTGCCCGTACAATAAGCAAGGCTCGCAATGATGGCACCTGCTGCCGTAAATTTTAAAATATACTTTTTCATACCAGTTGATTTAGATAGTAACGTATTTATTTTCAGTTGTTGATTTTTGTTTCGGGTGGACCAAGATAGCTGGGTGATAATCCGCCAAAATCGGCTACCATTTTTTGCAACACTACACCGCTGTTCACCATCCAGTATTTGATGACGTGTTTACCGGGTGAAGCAATTTTATGCTTACTTGTTTTGATAATGATACTTTCGCCCACCCATTTATTCCAGATGCCGCTGATGCTGTTTTTATCCTCCTTGTTCAAGCTGATGATTTGCGGTGTTTCACCATCAACAGAAACAGCATACTGCAAACCGTTCTCTGTAGTATGGAAATTCAATGAAGGGGAGAAGTAGGCATGAATGGTAAAGCTGTCCTGGCTATACGTGTAAATTTCATATTCAAGGAAAGGAGTTGTGGCAGATGGTTGCTGTTCTGCTGCCGTTACAGGAATGGTTGTTACAGCATCTGCTGTTCTTCCAAGGTCGGGTAATACTTTCCATGAAATCGTTTTACTGTTGTTGGCGTTTGTAAAATGTGCCGCATCAATTGATACTACACCTGCCTGTTCATAAAAACTATTAGGCTTTGCAGTTGATGGATAAGATGCACGGGGAACAGCAGTAATCATCTCGGTTTCTTTTTTATAAACCGTTCCCTCCGGTAAATAACTCACTTTGGGAATTCTGTTAAACGGAGGTTGCTGCCAATAGGTATAACCAATATGCGTTTGGCTCATCATGTGGTTCCACTTGCCATTATTGAGTTTGTGATACGCAATGGTGATCATGGAATCGTTCAGATAGAGCTCTTTTACTTTGTCTGCATAATCGTTGGTGCTTTCATATTGTTCTTTGAATGCTTCTTTGTTCAACGCTACGTTGTAATAGAGCTCGTTGAGGTTGGCACAGGCCTTAATGGGATGCAGTACCAGTTGAAAGAAAGCATCTCTCTGATCGGCACGTAATTCATGATTGATCTCCTCTGCTTTACTGAGTAAAAGATTATAATCAGCTACCACTTTCTCCCATTCACCATAGCTGAAGCTGTACGTTCTGTCGTCGAGCATTTCGGGTTTTCTGCGTCCGTTGTACTTGGCATATTTCGCAAGCAATTCAGCAATCGTTGTTGCATGTTTTGCTCCGAATTGTTGTGTCGCCCATTTTTCGGTATATGGTTGAATATCGTTTGCATCAATTTTATCGGGGTTCCATGCATAATCCAAAAAGAAAGAGATCGGCAACTCCATTGGTTTGATATCACCCACATTCACGATCCAGATATCTTTTACATTGTGTTCATATGCTAAATGCATCTGTTCCCAGATACGTGGCAGCGGATTTGTATTGAGCCATTTGTAATTCCGTGGACCGCCCACATAATCGAAATGATAATAAATGCCGTAACCACCTTTGCGTGGTTTATCGTTTGGTTTCGGCAGCTTGCGGAGATTACCCCAGTTATCATCGCACAATAACAACGTCACATCATCAGGCACCCGCATGCCTTTATCATAGTAGTCTTGTACTTCTTTATACAATGCCCAGAGTTGCGGTGTTTGTTCAGCGGGTTTGCCGGTTACATCCGCAATAATTTTTCGCTGATCCTTTACAATACGTTCCAATAAGGCAGTTGCTGTTTCACGACTCATCGGTTCATCACCATCGCCACGCATACCCACACTAACAATTTTTTCATTCCATGCACGCTGCATACCACCCCGCCAGAATTCCTGCAGCCCGGCTTCGGTACTGTCGTAATTCCATTTTTGTTTTTTCCCATAACGGGCCCATTCTGCATGTGCACGCATGAGTGGTTCGTGATGTGAAGTGCCGATAACTATGGCATATTCATCTGCTACTTTAATATTGAGCGAATCATCATCGTAAAATGCATTGCCCCACATAGCAGGCCAGATATAATTGGATTTTAACCGAAGCATGAGTTCAAACACCCTGGCATAAAATTTTGAATTAAAGCCACCGAATTTTTCTTTGCTCCAGTTGCTGAGTGCCGGTGCTTCATCGTTGATAAAGATGCCACGGTATTTTACTTTGGGCGCATCGCTCAGCTTTGCAGTGCTGTTGATGTAGATTTCCTGTTTTGTTTCAACGGGCACATCGGCCCACCAATACCAAGGCGATACGCCGATTTGTTTACTGAGTTCAAACACAGCAAAGGCAGTTCCCCTTCTGTCGCTGCCTGCAATTACCAATGCCTGGTCAATTCCTTTGAATGGATTTTTGATTGTAACGATTTTATATGCTTCCCACTTGCCTTTTATGTCCGTAATATTCAGCTTCTTTTGTTGTACCAGTTGTTTGATGAAAGATGACTGATCAACTGAACCAATAATGATGGCTGTTTTGTTTGATTTGCTGATTGTGTTTTGAACACTGCTTTCTCTCAATGTAACCGATTGCATATCGGTTGAAAAAAAATGCGCTGCTTTTTTCACAACAGCATGATCGTTTGCATCCACCAATATGGATGCATTGGAAACAGCGTACGAGGAAGAACCTGCTTTCTCCGAAATCAATTGTGCACGACTCACACACAAGCATGCAACCGCCAATACAACAAGCAAACCCGTTTTTTTCATATACTCTATTGTAACTGTACAGCTTTGAAAACAGGCAGTACAGTTGTATGATCAATCGTTTTTATCAGAACCCAATGCTGTTACCACCATCAACCGGCAACACTACACCGGTTACATATTTGGCGCCATCGCTCGCCAGGTACAACGCAGCAGCACCAATATCTTCCGGTTGCCCCATGTGGCCCATGGGTGTGCGGTTGAATACTTTTGCTTTGCGTTCCGGATCGCTGTTCAACGCTTTTTCTGTCATTGCACTGTAGATGAACCCTGGTGCAATGGCATTTACACGAATACCGTTTGGACTAAGTTCAACGGCCATGGCTCTCGTCATTCCATCAATCGCTGTTTTACTTGCACTGTACGCAATTACTTTTGGTAACCCGTATTGTGCCGCCATTGAACTGATATTGATGATGCATCCGTTTTTGCGCTTCAACATATCTTTCACCACTTCACGACTGATGCTGAACACTGCCGTTACATTGGTTGTGATGATGCGTTGAAATTCTTCATCGGTTACTTCTTCAAATACTTTCTTTTGATTGATTCCTGCATTGTTCACCAGTATATCGATCTGTCCAAATTCAGCAATAATGTTTTCAATCAACGCCGGAATGGTTGAGAGATCACTCAAATCACAAACTTTGTAAAAACAGTTGTCACCTAACTCTGCTTTTGCTGCTTTCAGTTTTTCCTCGTCTCTGCCAACAATGATGGTTTTGACGTTATTTGTTGTAAAAGCTTTTGCAATAGCTAAACCTAATCCCGAACCGCCACCGGTTACAATGGCAATTTTTTGACGACTATCAACTGAAGCTGCGTTTTGCGTACTCATGTTTATGCATTCATTTTTAAAATCAAATCAACTCTTTTGCTGCAATTCCGAAACAGGTTTAATTACCCGGTGCATAACGGAAGCGTAGGCTTTTATAATACTCCAGTGTTTTATCAGGCTGTTCGTAATTCGAGGGAATGGATTGTTTCGAGAAAGTCTGGAAGTAAAGTAAACATGCATTACGCCACCACTTGGCTTCATCTAATTGTATATTCAACAACATGCTTACTGCTTTAAAGCGCTCTTCATCCACTTTTGATTGCTGTTTATTCCATTCCTGCTGCATCCATTTTACACTGTCAGCACCGGTGTAATATCTATGTACCAGTTCGTTCCACAAGCTGCGTCCGCTTTTCATTTTATGCGTCCAGGCTGCATGATGAAACCACAGCAAATATTTTTCATCGCAGGTTGAAATATCTTCCCATTGCTTTCTTGCTTCGGGAAAATATTGTTCAATGGCTTTGCTTCCGCTCATGGTGCGGTTGAAACCAATACCAATGCTATCTGCTTTATGATAATAAACCGGATTCCATTCAGGCCGATTGAGATTACTAACCCATGGGCCAGGGCCATAATGATGACCTGTAGCCATGATATGATGCAAACCAACCGGGTTCATATAATCTACCATGATTTCACGGCTACGTAACATGATCTGTTTTGTTGATTTTACAAATGCATCATCATTTGTAAAAGTCATCCGCAACCATTCATCTGAAATGGCATCACTGCTTAAATCATAATTCCATGCAAGTCGGCCCAATGCATACCAATTGGCTTGTGCCATTGGATGGCCACACCAATTGATATCATTACCAATATTGGCAACACCTGTCATTCCATTTAATGTATGTTGATCTAAACTTCCGTCGATCACTTTTGCAACCGTACTTCCTTTCCCTTTTGCATAGGTATCTGCATCCAACACTTCCTTAAACAGTGGTGCAAGAAAAACCCAGTTGGTTGCCTGTCCCAAATATTCCTGTGTTACCTGGAACTCCATCATCAATGGTGTTTTGGGCATTGCACCGAACAACGGATGAAACGGTTCACGTGGCATAAAGTCAATCGCACCATTCTTTACCTGCACCATTACATTGTCATTAAACTTTCCATCGAGCGGAACAAAATCATCGTATGCCTGCATATGCCTGTCAACCGGATTCTCTGCAGCATACACAAATGCACGCCAGATGACAATGCCTTTATGCGGTGCTACTGCATTGGCCAGCATATTGGCACCTTCTGCATGTGTACGCTTATAATCCTGCGGCCCCGGTTGTCCCTCACTGTTAGCTTTCACCAAAAAGCCACCAAAATCAGGAACGAAGGAATATATTTCAGAAGCTTTGTTCTTCCACCAGGTTTGCACCTCTTCGTTTAATGGATCTGCAGTTTTTAAACGACCGATTTCAATCGGTGCACTGAAACGGGCAGTAAGAAATACTTTGATCCCGTACGGACGAAATACATCGGCCAGCATTTTTACTTTTTGTAAATACGGCTCAGTAAGAATAAGTGCGTTTGCATTTACATTGGTTAATGCCACTGCATTGATGCCGAGTGATGCATTAGCTCTTGCATAATCAACATAACGTTGATCAATATAGCCGGGCAAACGGTGCCAGTCCCAAATAGAAAAACCTGCATAGCCTCGTTCCACAGTGCGGTCAAGGTTATCCCAATGATTAAGCATGCGCAACTTCATCTTTGGAACAGAAACAATGTTGAGACTGAGAACCTGCTGATTGGTTTGCATTAAACGCAGGTAATGAAATACACCGTACAACACGGCAATATCTGTATTGCCGGTAATCAATGTTTTGCCTGCTTTTGAACGGATGACAAATCCTTCCTCACCCATGCGGCTTCGTTCCTCTTTTGTTACCAATGCAGTAAGAACCGGTGAAGATGTTACGGTGCCGGCAATAAAAGTACTGGATGTGCTGATGGTACTGCTGATGTTGTAATTGCGGCCGGTTAAACCTGTAAGCGCTGTTGCCAGTTCTTTTCGTGCAATAGCTGCGGTAGCAGATGTACCTGTTACAACAGGCGCTGCCAGTTGTTTTTTGTATTGCAGCAGCAGCGATGTGTTTTTGATGGGTACATAACGTAACCACAGATCATATCCATTCTCTGCCTGTACAAATAAACAACAGCTCAATAACAGCAGCAAAGCATTTATTCTCTTCATGTAAGTAATCGTTACAGCATCATCCTTTACGTAAAGATGACTGACGGATGATCAATTCTGATTTTACAATAATGGTGTTTGTTTGGGTGATTGTAATATCACCTTTCAGGTGTGCGATTAAATTACGGGCAGCAATTTCACCGATATCAATACCCGGATAGTTGATGGTGGTTAACTGCGGCTCCACTATTTTACTGATGGCATCGTTATTAAAACCTACAATGGCAATATCTTCCGGAATACGATAGCCATGTTCTTTTAATGTTTTGATACATACGGCTGCCGAAAAATCGTTGGTTATAAAGGCAGCATCGGGCATGGGCGACATTTCCATAATCTGCAAAGCCGCTTCTCGTCCGCATTTTTCACTCAGGTCTTTGATCAGTACCAGGTTTTCATCGAATGCAATATTATTGTCGTACAATGCATCTTTATACCCTTTAAAACGCTGGGAGTATACATTTCGGTTAAGGTTGGCCGTTACGATCACGATTTTTTTACAGCCCTGTTCAATCAAATGATTGGTAGCCTGGTAACCGCTCTTGTAGTTATCGATCACCACTTTGGCATTATCTGAGTTCTCTTCTACCCTGTCGAAAAAGATAACCGGAATATTTTTATCAAAGAATGGCTGAAAATGATCAAGGCCTTTGGTATCAAACGATAATGATGCTATAATACCATCCACCCGTTTGTGAAACAGGTTCAAAACGTTAGCAGCCTCTTTTTTAAAACTCTCCGATGAATGGGCAATAATTAGATCATAACCGGCTTCTGTACTGATCTTTTCAATTCCTGCCAGTACAGAGGTAATGAAGTTACTGTTCAGCTCGTGTACAATAATACCAATGGTGTTTGTCTTTTGCTTGCGCAGGTTACTGGCAAATGTATTATGCCGGTATCCCATTTCCTTTGCCGCATCCTGAATTTTCTTTTTTGTATTCTTACTGATGGCAGGATGATCTTTCAACGCACGGCTGATCGTGGCTGTGGAAAGATCCAGCAACTGTGCTATGTCATATATGGTAACTTCTTTTTTTTCTTTCATGGCTGTGGTTGATTTTACCGATGTACTATCCTTTCAAGCGTTTTGATGATGCTCTGACTAAAAGCGGTGATTTCATCACAAGCTTATTTGTTTTCAATGTTATTTCATCGCCTTTTAAAATATTGAGTAATCCGGCTGCTGCCGCTTCACCAATCGCATAACCGGGATTGTCAATTGTTGTTAAGTTTGGTTCAATCACCCTGCTTAATGCATCGTTGTTAAACCCAACAAAAGCAATCTCTTCCGGTATATTTATACCATGTGCTTTTAACCGACTCATACAATACGCAGCCGAAACATCGTTGGCACAAAATACTGCATCCGGACGTTCATTCGGGTTAA
Source organism: uncultured Chitinophagaceae bacterium (assembly GCA_964392955.1). GTDB lineage: Bacteria > Bacteroidota > Bacteroidia > Chitinophagales > Chitinophagaceae > Lacibacter. Next base: position 14,300 of record CAYMSG010000003.1, read on the forward strand.
GTGAAAGAATATAATTAGCGGCATCAATACCATCCTGCTCATTCAACTCGCAGATATAAACAAGGCGTTCATTGAAAGCAATGTTATGTTCTTCCAGCGAAAGCCTGTAACCCCTGAGTCGTTCTGCATAAACATCTCTCAATAAATTTCCGCCAATATGCATTATACGTTTACATCCCTGTTTAATAAGGTGGGTTACTGCATCGTGGGAGGCTTGATAATTGTCAATAACGACACAGGTGCTTTTATTCGAAGGTAACGGCCGGTCGAAGGAAATGACCGGGATATTTTTATCAAAGAAAGGTTCTAAATGCGTAAAGTCAGTGGTATCGAATGCCAGTGAAATCAGTAACCCGTCTACACGTTTGTCGAACAAGGTCTGTGCATTTCTTTTCTCCAGCTCTTGTTTTTCCAATGATTGCGTTATAATAATATGATAGCCTTCTTTCCTTGCAACATCTTCAATACCTGCTACCACAGATGCCATAAAGTAACTGTTCATTCGGTGAACGATGACGCCAATGGTGTGTGTTCGTTTATTTCGCAGGCTACTGGCGAAATTGTTATGACGGTATCCCATCTCCTCGGCTTTTCTCAATATCCTTGTGACGGTAGCATTATTATGGGCGTTACTTTTCTTTAGTCCCCTGCTGATTGTGGCAGGCGATAAATTCAGCTCCCGGGCAAGGTCGTAAATGGTTACATCTTTATGCATCTGAAAGAAAAGGCAAACATGGTTGATCGCTCTAAGGTAGAAGTTTTTTTAAAAAATTAATGTAATCGGTTGCATTTTTAAAAATAATTCCTACATTAGCTTTCTGTTTAGTAAGTAAACAGAATAGGTTTGCGCCTGTTCTGAAGCTGGGATTGCAATTTATAAAGGAGAAGCTTTTTTCATTTCACTCTGTAAAACACCGATTGAAGATCGAAAAAACAAATTCCGGAGCGGCATTAACTGGATTTAATGCTATTTTTTTATAAAACTATGCAACCGATTGCAACTTAAAACAACTACATTTTCGGCTCACCAACCGTTGTGTAGTACAACGATAATTGCTGTTATGGGAAGATTGATTGACTTGCCAGTCACTATTTCGAATATCTGTTTCGAATGCAAATTATCGCCTGTGTATACAGGCAATGTTAATTTGTTGATTGTAAAGTCGGCCAATTACATTCATCCTCATCAGCGATTTGTTTATTTCACACACCATCCGCCTCCCGATCCCTGAAAGATCGAAATAACTTTTCTCTCCACACTGATCATAAATTAACTGTTAAACTCAAAACTTGAATTGACTATGCCAAAGAAAAAAATCAGTTTGCCTTTATTGAAAAAATTATCGGCAAATGTTCCTGCATTCGTATTTACAATACTGCTGCAGGTATTGCTTCTACCGAACCAGGTATCAGCTCAGGACATTACTGTAAAAGGTACAGTAAACGGTGAGAATGGAGCTCCACTCAGCGGTGCATCCGTTACTCTGAAAGGAACCAACAAAGGAACAACCACCGATAACAACGGTGCGTTTACCATCAGTGCTGCTAAAGGAAACACACTGGTAGTTTCTGCTGTTGGGTATGCTACAAAAGAAGTTCGCATCGGCGACCAGACTACAATTACTGTTGACCTGGTTGTTGGTGGCGAAGCGCTTGAAGAAGTAGTTGTAATTGGTTATGGTACACAGCGAAAGAAAGATGTAACCGGGTCTACCATTACCATTAAAGGTGAAACCTTGAACGAGATCAAGGCGCCTAACATCTTTAATCAATTACAGGGCCGTGCGCCCGGTGTTGACATTGTAAGCAACAGTTCACAGATCGGTGCAGGTGGTGAGATCCGTATCCGTGGTAACCGTTCGCTTACCGGTAATAACAACCCATTGATTGTGGTAGACGGTATGGTGTATGGTGGCAGTGTAAATGACATCAATCCTGATAATATTGCCAGCCTAGACATCTTAAAAGATGCGTCTGCAACAGCTATCTACGGTTCACGTGGTTCTAATGGTGTTATTATCATCACCACAAAACGTGGTACTGCACAAAAAACACAAACTACTTATAATGGTTTTGTGGGTGTTGTAAATGCAATTGGTACTTACAGATTGTTTACAGGAGAGGAATATGCAAAATTCAAACAGGATGCAAGGGAAGGTCAGCCTAACCCTGCCAACCAAAGCCCTTACCAGTTAACAGCTGATGAGCAGGCAAATCTTGCAGCAGGCGTAAATACAGACTGGCAGAACTTACTCCTTACAACAGGCATCAGAACAAGTCATGATCTGGGTGTAAGAGGCGGCACGGAAAGAACACAGTTTTACTTTGGTGTTGGCTACTATAACGAGACAGGCATCATTCACGATCAAAACCTGAACCGTTACAGCTTCAATGTAAATATCGACCACAAAGTATCAGACCGTATTAAAGTGGGTTTTACAAGTTTCAATACCTTACTTCGCTCTAACAGGCTTGGAACAAATGCGTATGGCGCAGGTACTCGTTTAAGTCCATTGTACAAGCCATATAATGATGATGGCTCGTTGAACTTTCTACCTGCTATTCAGCAGGGTGTTGATAATGCGCAGATCAACCCACTTACTTCTATTGGTAATAACGACCTGATCAAAGCGTTTAACAGAAGATACCAGTTCCAGCACAATTTCTATGGTGAAATAAAACTGCTGCGTGATCTGAAATTCAAAACAACGTTTGGATATGGATGGTCACAAACTTTTGCAAGCAATTATACCGGACCAAACACTGTGTTTAATATTAACGCCACTACAGCAGGTTCTAACTTGAGTCAAAGCAATTCAGAAGGATGGCAATATACCATCAACAACTCACTGGACTATAGTAAGAACTTCGGTGGCAAGCATAAAATCCAGGCCTTAGTGTTGCAGGAAATTCAGAAAAATCATTTCCGTGCACAGCAGTTTAACGGACAAGGTATTCCAGCCGATTTCATGCAGGATTACAACTGGTTGCAGGTTAACACTATCAACCCGCAAGGCGGCAACTTTAGTGAGTCTGCAGTAATTGGTTATATGGGTCGTGCAGTTTATTCTTACGACGATCGTTACTTGCTTACAGCAACAGTTCGTACAGATGGTGCTTCTGTATTGGCTCCCGGTAATCAATGGGTAACATACCCTGCGGTTTCAGTGGGCTGGAATATCGGCAACGAAAAATTCATGCAAAATGTTAGTGCGGTATCAAGTCTGAAATTGAGAGCAGGCTGGGGTATCAGCTCAAATGCCGGTATCGGTGCTTATACAACTTTGGGTAGCCTCGGAAATAACTTCTACAATTTTGGAGCTGGTTCTACTATTGGTGTGAACTATGTTAATGGCTATCTCATCAATACAAGCCCCAATCCAAACTTAACATGGGAAAAAACAACTGGTATCAACCTTGGTCTGGACTTCGGTTTATTAAAAAACCGCATTACAGGTTCGGTTGATTTTTATAACAACAGAACAACTGATATCCTGTTGCAACGCCAATTGCCACGTAGTAACGGTGTAAACTCGATCCTGGTAAATGCAGGGGAAACGTCTTCTTACGGTTTAGAGTTTTCCGTTAGCAGCACAAATATCGAAAGCAAAAGCGGTTTCAGATGGACCACTGATTTCAATGGCTTCTTCAACAAAGAAAAAATTGTTGCATTGCAATTAGGTCTTCAACGTGATCTTGGAAACGGATGGTTTGTTGGTCAGCCGATCACTACCATTTTTGATTACAAAAAAATTGGTATCTGGCAAACATCTGAAGCTGCAGCAGCTGCAGTTTATGGAGCAGCTCCCGGCGACATCAAAATCGAGGACGTGAACAAGGATAATGTGATCAATGCAAACGACAGGCAAATCATTGGAAATTTCCAGCCGAAGTTGGTAGCAGGTTTAACCAACCGTTTTGAATACAAAAACTTTGATCTGAACATTGTGATGTTTGGCCGTTTCGGACAAACAGTAGTAGTAAACTACTTATCTGCAGATGGTGGTGGTGCGGGTTATCCCTTCTTCCTCAACAGCCGTGTTAACCAACACAAAGTTGATTACTGGACCCCAACCAACCCAACCAATGCCTTCCCTCAGCCGGATGCAAGCAGGGATGCGTTGCTGTTTACTTCAACACTTACCTATCGTGATGGATCGTTCATTAAACTCAGAACTATAGATCTGGGTTATACCATTCCATCTGATAAGTTGAAAAAAGCAAAAATTGAAAGTTTAAGGGTATATGCATCTGCACAAAACCCATTCATTTTATGGGCTCCATTGGTGAGAGATGGTTTAGGTCTTGATCCGGAAGGAAACGGAAATGGTAACGCAGTAGGTTCACAAGGTGGTGGTGTTGCTGCTGTTCCAGGCCGTGCTATTACTGTAGGCATGGGCGTTCCTCCTACCCGCCAGATCATTTTTGGAGTTAACGTGCGCTTTTAACCATTTAAATTTTTTAGAAAATGAAACATAAGAAAATAATATTTAGCCTGTTCCTCGGCACATTACTTCTTGCAGCTTCCGGTTGTAAGAAATTACTGGAGGAGCAGCCAAGAACATCATTTACACCTACATTTTTCTCTACGTCCGATGGTATTCAGGGAGCCATTGCAGGTATCTATTCCAGCTTCCGTGGCCATTGGGGTACGCAGATATTTACGCAATTGTTCAATGCCGGTACAGACGAAGCGCTGAAAGGTGCAGCGGCTGATGTACAGCATTGGTTTGAATACAACAACGCTGTTATTAAAAGTAACACCAACAACTACGAAGGTTTCTGGAACAGTATGTTCATCAATATCAATACCGCCAATGGGGTATTGGAATATGGTGCAGCTGCTGATATTCCTGCTACCCAAAAAACACAGTTGCTGGCACAGGCCAAGTTTTTACGTGGGTTCTGTTATTACTACCTCGTAACAACATTCGGATCGGTTCCGTTAAAAACAACGTTTAATACGTCTCCATCTGCCGCCGATGCACCGTCTCCTATTGCTGATGTGTATGCACAGATCATCAAAGATTTAACCGAAGCTTCTGCTGATTTGCCAAACACACCTGGTGCGGGTTTAGGAAAGCCAGCAACAAAACCAACAGCGTTGTTTTTGCTTGCAAAAACACATCTCTGGAGAGGCTGGTCTTCAGTAGCGCAGCCTACAGATTTCCAACAAGCATATACCATTTCAAAAGCCTTAATTGACAACAGGGCTACATATGGCTTAAACTTATCGCCTTATTTCCCCGATGTGTTCAGAGAGGGTAATGAATACAGTTCAGAAGTGTTGATGGTAATTGATCATACAAAAGATCTGAAGTTTGGTCAAAACTCTGCTGTAGGTGCAGGTGCAACTAACTTTGCTGAGAACAAATCCAATTTCTTCTGGCGTCCAAACTATCCAACCATTAATGCCAACTATCCGGCAGGTGGTGGTGCAAGCGTAACCGTACGTGATATCAACAATGGCCGTCCGTTCCAGCGTATCCGTCCAAACACACGCTATATCATGGATGTTGCTTTTGCAAACCGTGCAACGGATTCACGTTACGATGGTACATTCCAAACAGTATGGCTTTCAAACAGTACACAAATGTCTGTTCGTGGTTCCGCTGGTGCAACTACACCAAGAGGTCAGTTGATCAACGGGGTTGATACAGCCATCTGGATGCGTGACCGTTTGGTAACACCTGCGGAAAGAGCAGCGTTTAAAGGAATCATGTTTGAACCCAATCATTTACCAGGTGCAACTGTTCCCTACACGGCGAGCTACTATCCAAATGTGCGTAAGTTCGATGACTCTACCAGAGGTAACCTCAACGATTACTCTGATCGTCCGTATATTCTGTTCCGCTTTGCTGAAGTATATCTTGTTGCAGCTGAAGCAGCAGCAAAAGGAGGAGCTACTTTACAGGATGCAGCAAATATGATCAATGTGTTACGTACACGTGCAGCATTGAAACCAAATCAATCGCCTGCGGAATATGCTGCAGCGGTAGCAGCACAGCAAGTAACGGCTGGGCAAATCACCATTGATTTTATTTTGGAAGAACGAAGCAGGGAAATGTTTGCGGAGGATACCCGCTGGTGGGATTTGGCAAGAACACAAAAACTGGTCGACCGTGTGAAACTGTATAACCCTGAAGGGGCAAACGGCGTACAACCATTTAATATGTTGCGACCCATACCACAGTCACAAATTGATCTGGTTACTGAAGGTCCAAGGTTCCCTCAAAATCCTGGATACGAATAAGCGTAATTTCGATTACGAACTTATCTAGTCAGAACATTTTCAAACCGGGAACCAGGTCGTCTGGTTCCCGGTTTGTATTTTAGGAAAGCTTGCTGAGCAAAACGTTTTATCTTACTTGAATTATTTATAAGGGAATGAATCACTTTATTAAACTTTTCATCGTTGTTGTTACTGTGTGTGCCTGCAACGGCAACAACAAACAACAAACCACAGAACCAAGAGGGGCAGAGAACAGAGCTTATCAATGGGGAAAAATTTCGCTGGCAGCAACAGCCAATGATACCGAACTGTTCAGACCACGGCCAACTGTTACAGCAAGAATACTGGCCTTGGTATGGACGGCCGTGTTTGATGCCTGGTCAAGATACGATGAGAACGCCCGACCCGTTTATCTGCAACAGGTTGATCGTGTTCCCGCAGAACAACGTACCACAAAGAACAAAGAAATTGCGATCAGCTATGCAGCTTACCGTGCAATGCTGGAATATTTTTACAGCGATTCAACGATGCTTCGCAACAAAATGAAAGAGTTTGGCCTGGATCCAGACAATCAATCTACCGACCCGTCCACACCGGAAGGTATTGGCAACCTTGCTGCCAAAACAGTAATCGAAGCAAGAATGAATGATGGCTCCAATCAAACAGGAACCATGCCCGGCTCCAATGGAAAAAGCTACGCCGATTATACAGGTTATGTACCCGTAAACAGTGCCGATACATTGAAAGAAATTAAACGCTGGCAACCAAAATATTTTTCAGATGGCAAAGGAGGAAAGTTTGCACCAGGTTGTTTAACACCACACTGGGGTAAAGTAAAACCGTTGCTGTTAGACTCCGGCAGTCAGTTTCGTTGCCCTCCACCACCTGCCATTGGCTCTTCCCAATTGGAACAGGAAGTAAAAGAAGTAGTGGAACTGCAGTTTGCTCTTACCAATGAACAAAAAGCCCTGGTAGAATTTATGCGTGATGGACCAAAGTCGGTACAACAGGCCGGGCATTGGCTCATTTTTGCACAGGATGTTTCGGTACGTGACAACCATACATTAGACCAGGATGTAAAAATGTATTTTGCTGTGGAAGCAGCAGCAATGGATGGTTTTATTGCCTGCTGGGATACAAAAATGGAATATGATTTTGCACGACCTTATACACTTGTGCATTACTACTATAAAGATAAAATGATCAGAGGCTGGGGCGGACCCGAAAAAGGAATGATTGAAATGCCGGGACAGGAATGGCGACCCTATTCACCCGAAACATTTTTATGTCCGCCTTTTCCAAGTTATGTTTCAGGACACAGCAGCATTAGCGGTGCATGTGCTGAAATTTTGAAACTGTTTACCGGCAGCGATCATTTTGGAATTGAAGTAAAACGAAAACCCGGTGAAATGACAGAGCCCGAACGTATGGGCGATGAAGTAACTTTACAGTTCCCCACATTTACTGAAACGGCGAATATGGCCGGTATGTCAAGAGTGTTGGGAGGCTATCATATTCAATGCGAAAACATTGAAGGATTAAAACTCGGCAGAAACGTTGCCGCATTCGTGTGGCAGAAATACTTATATCACACAGGAGAAAAAAACTGAACAGCCTTAAAATAAAGTAAGATGACAAAAAAAACGGTACTCGCATGCGTTGCATGTATTTTAGGCGTATTGATCCTGCATGTTTCTACAGGATGTAAAGAAAAAAATGAAACTGGTGAGAGCAACACGTCGACCATCGATCCGGTATTTCAAAAAGTAAATACATCGCAAAGCGGCATCAGTTTTTCCAACATCGTGGAAGAAAACTATCACCGAAATTATTTTGACACGTTTGCCTATGTGTACAACGGTGCAGGTGTTGCCACTGCCGATATTAATAACGACGGACTGATGGATATTTATTTTACCGGCAATGAAGTACCTAACAAATTATACCTTAACCAAGGGGGAATGAAGTTTAAAGACATTACCGCTACTGCAAATGTGGATGGGGGCAAAGGCTGGGATAATGGCGTAACCTTTGTTGATATCAATAGTGATGGATTGATGGACATCTACGTTTGCAGAGGAGGATATAAGGATACAGATGAAGAACGAAAGAATTTATTATACATCAATCAGGGCGATCTTACGTTTAAAGAAGAAGCCGGGAAATATGGATTAGATGATAAAAGTTATTCAATCCATGCTGCATTCTTCGACATGGATAATGATAACGACCTGGATATGTACCTCACTAACCGTCCCGATTCGTTTTACCTCGGCCTTTCACGAATGGTTTCAGGGAAACGAAACCCTCCCGACTATTGCAGGGATAAGCTTTACAGGAACGACAATGGAAAATTTACAGAGATCGGCAAACAGGCCGGTATCAAAAATAATTTCGGCTATGCTTTATCGGTAGTTACTGCCGACCTCAACAACGATGGATGGGATGATATTTTTGTTTCGAACGATTATGCCGATAATGATTACATCTACATCAATCAAAAAAACGGCACGTTTAAAGATGAAGTGAAAACAATGACCAACCATCTTTCGCTTTTTTCCATGGGTGCCGATATTGCTGACCTGAACAACGACGGCTTTGAAGATATTCTGGTAATGGAAATGCTTCCTGAAAATTATAAGCGTTCCAAAGTGTCCATGCCACGCATGGATGTACAAGGCTTCTGGGCAATTGTTGACAGTGGCTTTCACAAACAATACATGCACAATGTTCTCCACCTGAATCATGGCAATGGCTTTTTCAGTGATGTATCGCAAATGGCAGGTATCTCTAAAACAGAATGGAGCTGGTCTACCCTTGCGTCCGACTTTGACAATGATGGACACCGGGATATTTTTGTTGCCAATGGTTACCGTCGTGATCTGTTCGATGGAGATATTCAGCAAAAACAGGAAATGTACATCCGTGCCAATATGAGCAAGTATAACTCGGCCGAAGAAATGTTTGAAAAAGGGTTTCAGGATTATATGAGCATTTACGACCCAATCAAAGTGCGGAATTATCTTTTCAAAAATAATGGAGGTTTGAAGTTTGAAAATGTATCAGAAGCATGGGGCTTTAAAGACAGTACATTTTCAAATGGTGCCGCTGTTGCAGATTTTGATAACGATGGTGATCTGGATCTGGTGATCAATAACCTTGATGGTGTTTCAGATCTGTATGAAAATATCACCAACGCAAAAAACAATTACCTGCGTCTGAAACTGGAAGGTCCTGTCCAAAACAGAGATGGTATCGGCGCAAAAATTTCATTGTACTACGATGGAAAGCTGCAACAGTTCTTCCAGCAAAAAACAGTGCGGGGTTATCTTTCTTCCAACGATCCTGTTGTTCATTTTGGTGTTGGGCAAGTTGCAAACATCGATAGTGCCGTTATCGTATGGCCCGATGGAAAATCGAACACCCTCACTTCTCTTGCTGCCAACCAGGTTGTAAAAGTCAACTATCAGCAGGCAGTTAAAACAGGTATCAACCGGTATGTGTACGATCCACTGTTTGTGGAAGCAACCAACCAGTTACTCTCCACTCCTTTCCTGCATAAAGAAAATAAGCACGATGAATATGTTGACCAGGTATTGCTTCCACACGAGTTTAGCAGAAGCGGTCCCTTTATTGCCACCGGTGATGTAAATGGTGATGGTACAGACGATTTTTTTATTGGTGGTGCAAAAGACCAGCCCGGTAGTTTATATGTACAGGTAAATGGAAAGTTTGTACAACAACCTGTTGCTGCATTTGAAGCCGACAGCAAGTATGAAGATATGGGTACACTCCTGTTTGACGCAGATGGCGATAAAGATCTGGATCTGTATGTTGTTAGCGGCGGCAGTGAATTTGATGAAGGTTCGGGTATGTACCAGGATCGTCTTTATATCAATGATGGAAAAGGGAATTTTACAAAAGCAGTATTACCTGCTACCATCAGCAGTGGATCTTGTGTAACAGCATTTGATATAGATGGTGATGGAGATCTGGATCTGTTCAGAGGGGGTGAAATTGTTGCACATAAATATCCGCACCCACCTGTAAATTATTTGCTCATCAATGAAAAAGGAAAGTTTATTGATAAAACAGCAGACATTGCCCCCGAGTTAGTGAATGCAGGAATGGTGAAATCGGCAGTTTGGGCCGATCTGAATGGCGATAAAAAAGCAGAATTGATTGTAACAGGTGAATGGATGCCGGTGAAAGTGTTCGAATATGCAAAAGGGAAAATGAAAAATGTTTCAGCAAACTATGGGTTTGATAAAACAAATGGCTGGTGGAATAAAATAATAGCTGAAGATATTGATGGCGATGGTGACCTTGATCTGATTGCCGGCAACCTTGGCGAGAATTACAAATTCCAGGCAAGTACCAAAAAGCCTTTTGAAGTATATGCCAAAGATTTTGATGGCAATGGCACGAATGATATTTTCCTTGCCAAGCACCTCAGCGATAAAATGGTGCCGATCCGTGGACGGGAATGTACATCGCAGCAATGCCCGATGATTTCAGAAAAATTCCCCACGTATCTATCATTTGCAGAAAGTGATCTTACAGGAATTCTAGGTGAAGAAACATTAAAAACTGCGTTGCATTACCAGGCTTATCTCTTTTCAACAGTTGTATTTGTAAATGAGAAAGGAACTTTTACTGCAAAGAAATTGCCAATGGCTGCACAGTTATCAACCGTTAATGGTATTGTTGTAAAAGACTTTGATGGCGATGGAATCAAAGACATTCTCATTGCTGGTAATAAGTTTGATGTAGAAGTTGAAACAACACCTGCCGATGCTTCACCCGGTGTGTTTTTGAAAGGCGTGGGTAACAATGAGTTTAAAAGTTACCAGCCAATGGAAAGCGGATTTTTTGTTCCGTACAATGTAAAAGATATTCAGTTTATAAAAACAGGAACAAGTTCTGCTATTCTTGTGAGCTCGAACAATGACCGGCTGCGTGTTTTTGAAAAGCGCAGATAATTACAAACATTCTATGTTGTCAACAAGTAACGTATCATTTTACAAAACATGTATTTACAGCATTTTGATCGGGGTTCTGCTTTTACAAAGTTGTTCCAATGTGCCACAACAAAAGCAGAACCGTTTGCAACATGCAACAAGTCCTTACCTGCAGGAGCATGCTGATAATCCTGTCGATTGGTATGAATGGGGGGATGAAGCACTTGCAAAAGCAAAACAGGAAAACAAACCTTTATTGATCAGTATTGGTTATGCATCCTGCCATTGGTGCCATGTAATGGAACGGGAATCGTTTATGGATACCACTGTTGCAAGAGTGATGAATGAATCATTTGTGTGTATCAAGGTAGATCGGGAAGAACGACCTGATCTTGACAATATTTACATGCATGCATGCCAGTTATTGAATAATGGTGAAGCCGGTTGGCCATTGAATGCATTTGCACTTCCTGATGGCAAACCTTTTTTTGCAGGCACGTATTACGCAAAAGAAAACTGGCTTACACTCCTCAAACAAATCAGCGACAGTTATAAAAACAAATACAGCAAAGTGCTGATGCAGGCTAATTCAATCACTTTTGGAATGATTGACAGCGACAGTCTGCTGTTTAAAAATGAATCAACAGCTGATCTGAAAAACAAAACATTGTATGGTAGTATTTTTCAAACAGCGATCAATCAAATCGATACTGTTTATGGTGGCATGCGTGGAAAACAAAAATTCCCCACGCCGTCACTATGGGAGTTTCTATTACAATACTATTATCACTCAAGCGATTCATTGGCCTTAAAAACAACAAACAAAACGCTTGAGAAGATGGCGCTGAGCGGATTGTATGATCACCTCGGTGGTGGCTTTGCCCGCTACAGTACTGATAGTTTATGGCGTGTTCCGCACTTTGAAAAAATGTTGTATGACAATGGGCAATTGATAAGCCTGTATGCGCATGCCTACCAACTTACCGGAAATGAATTTTACAAAACTATTCTTACAGAAACAATTGATTTTATTGACAGGGAGCTTACAGCACCATCGGGCGGTTTTTACAGTTCATTGAATGCAGAAACCGATGGAGATGAAGGTGCATTTTATGCATGGAATTATGAAGCGTTTACCAAAGTAGCCGGCAAAGAAAACGCTGTACTGCTTGCAGCCTATTATCATGTTACACCGCAGGGAAACTGGGAAAAGAAACGAAATGTACTTTTTGCAACACAACACCCGGCTGAATTTGCTGCAACGAACAAAATCGATCCGGGTACGTTTCATATTCTTCTCAACACAACACGCAAAGCATTATTTGCAGAACGGAATAAACGAAAGAAACCTGCAGTAGATGATAAGATACTAACCTCCTGGAATGCCATCATGCTCAAAGCTTATCTGGATGCATTTACAGCAACAGGTCATGAACCCTATCTTCAAAAAGCACTGGCAAATGCAACGTTCCTGGAAAAAAACATGATGCGTAACGATGGACATCTGTTACGTAGTTATAAAGATGGCAAAGCTGCAGTTGATGCATTTCTTGATGATTATGCGTTGCTGGCTGCTGCATATGTAAAGCTTTACCAGGTTACATTTAATCAACATTGGCTGGTGCTTGCAAAAAAAATAACCGATTATTCGATTGTTCATTTTTACGATCCGGCAGCGGGCATGTTTTATTTCACTTCTGCTGATGCTGCAAAACTGGCTGTTCGAAAAACCGAAATCCAAGATCATGTAATTCCATCATCGAATGCAACAATCGCAACAGTATTGTATTCACTTGCTACTTTCTACTCCGATAGCAGTTACTTCAACAAAAGCACCCGCATGTTAAAAGCGATGTCAAAAAAAATGCAGGAACAGCCTGCTTATTTTGCGCAGTGGTGCCAGCTCAGCGGTTGGTTGGCACAGGGAACATTTGAAGTAGCAATAATGGGAAAAGATGCGTTGAGTAGAAATCTTGCATTGCAGAAACAGTATTTACCTTTTTGTCTTTTCATGGGAGCAACAGCAGAAGAAAACCTCCCCTTGTTGCACGACAAATTACAGCCCAACAAAACAATGATTTACGTGTGCACCAATGCTACATGTAAACTTCCGGTAGAAAGTGTGGCCCGGGCACTTGAGCAAATCAAAGGGCCGGGGCTATAACCACCCCTTATAGCCGCTGTATCGGCCTGATACTGAACCATCAGGCTAAACTTCCCCTGGTTGAGTCAGCAACAAAACAGTGAGCCAACCTCCTTAACGGATAAACATTTTTTCAACAAAAATGCAATCGGTTGCATTTTCAAAAAAAATCACTACATTAGCCAATAAATTCGGGATTTGTACCGAATTCATCGGTGCGATTTTGA
>CAYMSG010000004.1:0-27427 GCA_964392955.1 uncultured Chitinophagaceae bacterium
TCTTCTTTCAAATAATACGTAAACACTGCCCCAACTTTCGGATTGGGTGTGGTAAAGAAGCTTTCGCCCTGGAAACCTTTGCCTCTTACACCCAGCGGTTGCGATTCAATAAACATCCATGCATCTTTTACCGGAAAGATCACTGCTTCTTTTTCGAGATCATCACGTTTTAAATTGCGCAGCGGCGTATAATCGTCGAGCACATAAAAACCACGACCGAAAGTTGCAAGGATCAGATCGTTTTCTCTTTTTTGTATTTCTAAATCTTTTATAGCAATCGTTGGCAGGTTGCCTTTCATCTGCACCCACTTTGCACCGCCATCAATACTCACAAACAATCCAAACTCAGTGCCTACAAATAACAAGTCTTCGTTTACATGATCTTCTGCAATGGTGTACGATGTTCCTCTCTCCGGTAAATTATTGGTGATGGCGTTCCATGTTTTACCGCCATCACTTGTTTTATAAACATACGGATGGAAATCACCATAACGATGATGATTGAATGTGACATACGCCACATTCTTATCGTGTTGTGAGGTGATGATGTGATTGACGTAAGTCCGTTCAGGTACACCGGCAATATTATCGATCTTCATCCAGTTGGCACCGCCATCGGTCGTAACCTGTATCAATCCATCATCAGTACCAACATAAATGGTATTCTCATCAAACTTCGATTCAGCGATGGTGGTGATGTTACCATAAATATCTGTTGAGCCATTCTTTGCCACAGCATCCATGCTCCACACTTTACCCATCACCGGTAATTTGTTGCGGTCGATCTGCCTTGTTAAATCAGGACTGATCACTTTCCAGGTATTGCCCCGGTCATCGGTACGGAACACTTTATTGGCTGCATGATAAAGCCGTTTGTTATCGTATTTCGAAATCACCAGAGGTGCATCCCAGTTCCAACGATAAGCTTCACCTTCGGGTTCCTGTGGCTGAATAAATAAATACTCGCCGCTTTTTTTATCGTAACGTGTTAATGCACCATACTGTGCCTGGGCATACACGATGTCGGGATTGGTTTGATCGATCTGCGACTCATAACCATCACCTAAACTGGTGAAATACCAATCGGAATTGAAAATACCATTTGCACTCAATGTGCGTGATGGGCCACCCATGCTGAAGTTATCCTGTGTACCGCCATGAATATGATAGAAGGGAAATGCATTATCGGTTGCTACTTTGTAAAACTGTGTTACCGGCAGATTGGCTTTGAAATCCCAGTTGCTGCCTGCATCAAAACTTTCGTACACACCACCATCGCAGCCAACCAAATAATGGTCGGTATTATTGGGGTTGATCCAGATCACATGGTTATCGATGTGCTTGTTCTTTTCGCCAAGAATCGAAAATGTTTTACCGCCATCTTTACTTACACCAAAGTAAACATTGATCACAAATACTTTGTTGATGTCTTTGGGATCGCAATAAATCTTTTGATAGTAGTTACCGGACGTAGAATAGCCACTTTGCTTTTCCCAGCTTGCACCACGATCGGTACTCTTAAATACACCGCCTTTTCCTTCAGGTGCTTCCACCACGCAATACAACACATCCGGATTAACAGGAGAATAATTCAAACCGATTCTGCCAATATCGCCACCGGGTAAGCCATTCATCATCTTGTTCCAGGTTGCACCACCATCCGTACTTTTATAAAGTGCCGACTCAGGTCCGCCGCCAATGTATGTAAACACTTTCCGCTGACGTTGATGCGCTGCTGCATATACAATGTTGGGGTGACGAGGATCCACCATCACTTCGTTAAACCCAGTATGCTCACTTACATTCAGCACCTGTTTCCAGGTTTTACCGCCATCCGTTGTTTTGTAAATACCACGCTCGCCACCACTGTTCCAAACAGGGCCATAGGCTGCCACATACACCACATCACTGTTTTTCGGATCAATCGCAATACGACCAATATGTTCCGAATTTTTCAATCCAACATTCTTCCAGCTCTTGCCGCCATCTTCACTTTTGTACACGCCATCGCCATAACCAACCACTCGCTGGTTATTGTTTTCGCCGGTACCCACCCACACCACATTGGTATTGGTGGGATCGATGGCTACGCAGCCAATCGAAAAAGAACCTTCGCCATCAAAAATGGGCGAATATGTAATACCGGCATTGTTTGTTTTCCACACACCACCTACTGCCGATGCCACATAGTATTCACTTATGTTGTTAGGGTTTACTGCAATATCCGCTATGCGGCCCGATGTAATGGCGGGGCCTACACTGCGAAATTGGAGACCGTTTAATAATCCGCTGTTTAGTAAATCTTTCGGTGCTTCTTTTGCAGGAGCTGCTGTTTTCTTTTGTGCATGAAGAGCAAATGTTGAAACGATCAGCAAACAAGTGCTGAAAATTTTGAAAACGTTCATAACAATTGGTTTTGAAAATGGATGAGGAAGATAACTAAAAAAGTTGACCATGTGAGTGATCGACTATACCAATGGTGGAATGCTGTTGCCTACTTTTGAAAGGTTGGTAACAAAAGTATCTATTGTATAACGGGCAGAACTATTTGACCGTCTTTACAATTACCGGTGCCTGTTCTGTTTTTACATCGTTGGTAAGCTGAGTGATCTTTCCGGTAGGGTAATGCAGCAGGTAAATATCAAAGTTCTTTCCATCATGTGTGGAACGATCCATTACCAGCCACTCACCATCATCGCTCCAGGAATGCCAGCCACTGCTTAATTCGCCATTGGTCAGTTGCCATTGTTTCTTGCCATCAACACTCACTGCAAAAATTTGGGTTTGCCTGTTTTGCCTCGACATGTAACTGATGAACTGATGTTTGCTGTTCCATTGTGGAGGACCTGCATGATATTCAAACCATGGAGTTGTTGTATCTGCCTTTGGAAAAGCTGTAATTTGACGGATGGGTTTGCCATTCATATCAAGCAACCACAATTCGTCGGGAACAGTTTGCCGGAGTTTACGATCAGGACGATATCGTAAAATAATCTCATTTCCATTGGGCGAAAAGATGGGATCACTCTTGTATGAAACAGTATCGTTCGTGAGTTGCTTGTATTTGCCGGTTTTAATATCAACAAGAAATAACTGCTGACGCAGTTTACCAATACGACCTGTTACGATCATCTCTGTTCCTTTGTTGCGGCTGCCCATCCAGCTGTCTTCGAGTTGCAGTTCAGATATTTTTCGTTTGTTATTTCCATCTGCATCCATCTCGTATAAAAAATAACAACGGTGGCAGGTATCCACATCGCTGATGTAATACACTTTGTTTCCGTAAGCATAATATACCCACTCCACACCAGGAGTATTGGTAAGATTTTTCTTTCCGGTTCCATCCATGTTCATGCTATATACTTCGTAATTATCCTTTTCACGATCTTCCAATACATTGTAAACAACTTTGTAGTTAGAGGATTGTGCGAAAACAATTGTTGCTATGAACAAAAGGCTTGTGATTGAAAGAAATCTTTTCATGCGATCAGGAATTGAGATACTTGTTCGGAACATTCGCAGACGTATAATCGATATTGTATTGATGTTTCAGTAAGACGGAGACAACTTCATGAATGATTTTTTCATTCCGGTGCATTTGTGGCAATAAACCCATCATGGCATAACTGATGGGATTTACAGATGGAATGAATGTTTCCCAGGGATAACTCTTTCCCCAAATAATTCCTTTCACTGTTAGATCAAGCTTTGTACCTTTCTCTAACAGAAACTGCATCATCGCTGCCGATTGATGATTATTCTGATTTACTGTATGAAAGATGGGTGATTGAGCACCGAAGCCAAACTCATCAGTACCTGCCGCTGCATTCACATCGGCTCCATGCTTCACTAATATTTCAGCACAAGCTACATGATTAAATTCAGCACATACATGTAACAGCGTGGTTTCTTCAAGCGGTGTGTAAGCTGCACGAAACGAAATTCGTTTTGAAGGAATTGATGGATCTTTTTTTAATTCTTCTTCCAACATTACAGCATTATTCAACAGTACAGCAAGTAAAGCCCTGTCATCAAACCGCAACCCTGCATCAACAAATGCTTTTACACATTCTTTAAACCGGGGGCTTCGGGTGTACTCACTCAACAGTTCATAAATAAGCGGTTTGCCATTGTGCAGGCTGTTTGGATCAAGCCCATGTGCAAAACAATTCCGGATGCCATCAACGGCATGTAATTCAAATAATGTGATGATATCATCTTCGGGAACATGCATAATCGGTTATTCGCATTTGTTCACTGCCACCCCATAAGGTACCACTTTTGCCAGCATGATCTTATTTTTTACCGCCGGATCATCCTGCATCAGCTGACTGGCCTCTTTTTCATCTTTGGCATAAAAAATCACCAGGCCCATCATGCCGGGATCGCTTGTTTCCAGTTGCGTGCGACCTGCAAGGATAATCACTCCTTCGTTCTTTAGTTTTACCAGACGCTGAAAATGTTCGCCCACAATGGCTTCGTCTGTCTTACTCCAGTTTTTTTCATCCTTGTATTTCTCCGAGAGGGTAAGAATGCCCAGCCATTGCGGTGTTTTTGCTTTTTCCTGTGCAGTTGATTGCAAGGCAACGAAGATGCAGATGAGAACGAGCAGTTGTTTCATGGTGGTTGTATTTATCGTTTCAGTTTTTGTTCATACAAACTGATCCATTCATCGGCCGAAATTTTCGCCGTGAGTTCCCCGATCAATGCAAAGGGAATATCCTCCGGTTTCTTGTAACGGATACAGCTTTTGCCCATATCTAATTTTTTGGGTGATGCTTTTGCATGTGCCGTCGTAAACCATTTCAATAATTCCGGACTTGCATACACACCCATATGGTAAACGGCTATAAAATTCTTTTGCGATGCGATGCCCATGAACGGCAAGGGATCTTTGGGGTTGCAATGATAACCGGCCGGGTATTTTGAATGTGGCACTGCAAAACCCAGCATACCATAACCCATCATTTCTTTAAACCCGGGCGAAAGATTTTTCTTAATCACCGCCCTGAGTTTTTTAAAGGCGGCTTGTCGCTCCTGCGGTATTTCCGCAATATAAGCGGCTGGAGTAGTTGCTTTTGACTGCATGTGTTGAACTCTTTATTTATTCAGTTTCTACAAAGAATGCGATACGTAAAAACCCTATAGAATTAACTCTACAAGATAGTATGAATAATCAGTACAAATCATTACGGTATCGTTCTATTTTTTACGGGCTGCGGCTGCTGTTACTTTGTACCCGCAATGATGATCGAGACAACAACGAAAAACCAAAAATAAAATGAATTGATCCCGATGAAAAACTGTTTACCCAAATCCATATAAACCAATCCTTTTAAAACCCGTTTTTGATCCGTACCTGATAACTAACCCTGTGAAACCAAACGAAAAGGTCGTTTACCCGAAAAAACATTACCCAACCCTGTAAGAAAACCAGTTCCGATCCGTACCCATGAAATAGTTGTTTCCGGAAATTCCTGATGATGATTTCTGTGAAACATGTACTCTGAAACCAACATGCAGCAATCAGCTAATCGTTTCTACGATCGGCTTTTTGTTTTTTCAGAAGTGTAGTATCCTGAAAAATTCCGGCCAGGGCCCCATCTCCTCTTTGTATTGTTTCGCCATTACTCTTGTTATTTGTGCAAGATGAGTAAGATCGTGCACCACCCATGTTGACAACAGGTTCCGCAATGTTACTTCGCCCAGCACCGGGTGCAATCCTTTCCGTTCCAGCTCTTCTTCGGTTAGCTGCATTGATTGCAGCCATGCTACATTTTCATGCCTGATCATTTCAAATTCATCCAGCAACTGCTGTAAGCTTTTGCCTCTGCTTTCTTCATATTGGGCAAACCGGTCGTATGGATCGAAGGGCTTCTTTACACCATGCTCCAAAATGATCTTTGCACGCACTACCCAATCAGTTTTTTCGCCATGAATTAAATGACCCACTACATCGTAAGGCGAAAACGTATCCGGGCCTTCGTTGCTCATGATCCACTCATCGCTTACGCCATGTAACAAATTATTCAATACCTGCGGTGTTCGTTCGAGTATTTCAACGGCTTTCTTTCTTTCAAATTTCATTTTTTTGGTTGGTTGATTTGAACAAGCTCCAGTATCAGTTTACTTTTATCAATGTTGGTATACTCCAGCAATACAAATCCATACTGGGGGTTAAAATAACTTCTTAATTTACTTTTGCCGATGCGGTTTTCAGCTTCTGCATCGATTACAAAGCAAGAAAGAACACCAAAAGCTGTTTTCAGATTTTTTTCATCAACAATTTTATAACTGTATGTGGCTTCCACTTTTCCTTTGTATTCGATAATGCGTGGATCGGACCAGCGACTATCAATTTCCGGTAAACGCCAAGTCCATTTCGTACCTTCTTTTAGCGGCAGCTTTACATAAGGGAACGGGCTGAACTCGGTTACGGAAAAATATTTTCCTCTGAATGGATGCAGCCAGATGTTTTTTTCATTCTCGATCAGGCCGGTTGATCCATCGAATAATACCTGGCCATTGACCGCAGAATATTTCTGCTGAATAATGGTTTGACTGTAATCGGGAAACAAATGATCCATTCCGCCGTACCCATCAAGCACAGTAAAACTGAGGTGTTGAATGGTGAGCGAATCGATATTACTGTTCGTGAAACGCCAGCTTTTTGATTGCGGATCGTTTTTCTGCAGTACCGTTACCAATGTTGATTGGCGATTACGATACAACCTGTACGAATACACAAACTCTTTTCCTACAGTATAGATCTTATTATCACGGTTGAAAAAATTCTGATCGGTATTGTTTTTACCAGGCACTTCAAAATACAAGCCATCCAGCTGCTCGTATTGAGCAGATGCAATGTTTGTTGTTACAAGCCAAAGCAGCAACAAACCAATCCGATCCATTCTTCTCATGTTTCTACTCATGCGTTGATCATATCCTGCAATTGTTCATTTTTATTCCGCAGGTCGATTCCTCCTTCGTACATAGATTTCATATTGGCCAGGTAAAATGTCCAGCCGGTTTTGCAACCAATATGCCATAGCTCTTTTGCTTTTTCATCAGTAGGAATATGATCCTGCAACAGTTCAACGATCAGTTCACCCTGTTCGGGGTAAATGCGTACGCTGCAATCGCCTGCTTTACCAAAACGGAACTTAAAAAAATCTATGCCATTGCAATCAAGTATCTCACCTGTTTCCGTTACTTCATCGCTGTAACCAAACCAGCGCCATTGATATGTATCGCCCGGTTGCACCGGCTCCTCGATACTGCGTAATTCACCGTTCGGCTTCCTGTATTCACTCATACGTAAAAACCAGTATTCAATACCGCCCTTGGTGGCCCATGCACGATAGAGTTGTTCAATTGAATTGCTCTTGATGTTGATGCGTACCGTAAAACGGCTCCAGTCGAGGGAAGACATGATCACTCTTTTTTACGTGAATAATAAAAGTTTGATTTTTTTACAGGAGTTGCAGTGCCATCATCAATTACTGCATGGATAGAATCGTTGTTCACCAATGTGTAACTGATACATTTTGGGAAATCGTGCTCCGGATTTTCTGCTACAAATCCTGTTTCGCTGTGCGAAGTGATCTTAAACTCAACCGGCTGCTCTCCATTCTGATTTTTTACCGTGGGGATATAATAATAATTGCCGCTGCGAAATGCCAGTTCAATTTTTTCCAATGGAATTTCTGTTCCATCGGCCCGTGTCATGATGCTTGTACCTGCCAGTGTGCTGTCGTTAGCAACGGCCCATTTTTCGGTGATGATGCCACGCCTTGTTTGCATTTGCCAGGAACCCTGCAGCCATTTGAATGATTTCATATTTGCGGTAATGACCGACAGATCAGGTGAAAAACTGCACACAGAAAATAGCATGAACAATACGATGCTGTTCTTTTTCATTGTTTATTGTCTGTATTTCTCCGGAATGTTATGCAATGCAATGCGGTTGCCTTCTGTATCTAAGAACACAGCCATATCACCATACTCATCAGAGATCGTTGTTTTGGGAACAAGTATCTTACCACCTGCTGCTTCTATTCGATCAAGAAAGATCTGTACATCGGGATTACCATTCAAATAGATCAACGGGCCATCGGTAGCAGAAGGTTTGTAGAAATTAGTGCCTTCCTGCACCAGAGTTCCGCCAATTCCTTTCATAGGATCATCAATGGGAAACATCCGCATTTTGGTTCCCTGGAAATCCATGGGCTGCATTTGAATGTGAAATACAGCTTCATAAAATTTCTGTGCACGGTCGATGTCGGTTGCCGGTATTTCGAACCAGCTGATTGCATTATCCATGTTGTAAGGTTTAAAGGTTTATTTTTTACTTGTTGTTTGCAACTGCTTCATGTTTTTATAAGCGGTGGTAATTAATTGCTTCAGTACTTTCAAATCAACATCACTCAACTTTTTTATGTACAAACAAGAGCCGCCTGTTTTACATTTTCCAAGTTGATCCACCAGCTCTTTGTACCGGCTGATACCCGGCATGATGTACAAGGTCAGGTTCTGTTTACGTGGCGAAAAACCGGTAATGAACCAATCGCCTTCCTGTTTACTCCGCTCCGATTTATAATGGTAGCTGCCAAAACCCACAATGCTGTCGCCCCACATCGCAGGCTCTTCTTTTGTAATTTTTTTCATCAGTTCCAAAACAGCAAAACAGTCCTTTCGCTTTTCCTCATCTGCTACATTGTTCAAAAAAGCTTCTACACTTGCATTGTTTCGTTGTGTCTTTAACTCCGCCATCGGTCTTTTTTTATAATAGAATTGTTTTTAATCAGAGTGCTGCTCTTGTTTCTTTCAAGCCTTTGCTTTGTAAATATTCCACCAACTCTTTCGCTTCTTCCCCACCACGATTTGCATGATGCAACAACGTAAACCCATGCGGCCCTCTTGCGTACAGGTACGATGGATAGGTTTCAATATAAGCTTTTACAATTTGTGTTTTACCCAGCATCGTCAACACAAACAAATTGGTGCGTGCTCCTTTTTCAATCAGAAAGTTTGCAATGTCTTTATTGCCTACATGTCCAGCACCTTCCAGTCCTGTTTCAAAATCGCCACCACCCAAATCCCATGTGGCATAAATGAGTGTAGGAAATTCAGCCAATAAGGTTTTAACCTTGTCAAGATTATTGTGGCCCGCACTTACAAAGTCTTTTACTTTTTCAGCAGGTAACGGATCAGGTTTAGTTTGCTGCATTGGTTTTGTTTCCTGTGCAAACAGAATAGATGGGATGGTGATGATGCCACTGCCAACAGCTATGTTCTGCAGAAATGATTTACGGTTCATGATAAAGGTTTTTCTTAAAGTTCCGAAATAGAAAAGAGGAATGTGTTCCGTTCATCCTTTTCTGCGTGTCGTCTTGTTTCAGGGTTGCCAACCTTTGCAGATTGTGATATATCCCAAACCTTGCTGAAAAAGGTTGGCAACCCTTTCCTGTTATCCTTTTTTACGACGGTATTCCAGATCGTATTCTGTTTGCCAGCTTGCGCCATTGTCTTTTGTGATTTCTGCAAACTGCCGCACTTTATCGGGCGACAGATTAAAGAAGGTCAGCCTTCTTACAGCGATCGTATCCTTTGAATACGAAAACGGTTTTGTTTGAAAGATAATTTTCTGATCGTCATATTTCCCTTCGAGATATTCGGTACTGCCACCGCTATTATCCACCCATGTTTGCTGCCATTGTTTGGTATTCCTATTCCAGGTGTTAAAACTTTTGCCGGCATAACGCAAACCTTGATTTGAACCCGCACTTGTCCATTCTTCAAGAAGAATACAACTGTCGAGTATCAAACTGATCTTGCTGTCACCGGCTTTTGCTCCGGTTTTTCCATACACATCCCATTCGCCGATCCAGAAATCAAATTGCCGTTAAGCAGGAGCACTGCAAGGTTTTTGCGCAGCAAGCTGTATTGTTAGTACGAAAGCAAAAAGAAAAAGCAGATACTTCATGGCAATAAGGTTGTGACAACAAGGTAATGGTTAATGCTATCATTTTATCGCCACACACCAATGATTGCGCCCATTAGTGTAAGAGCCAGTAGTGCATACCCTCCATTGATAAAAATATAGCGTGCTGTTTTCTGTTCAAACAAAGCAGCAATAGCAATGGCACAAAAGCCCCAGATGCCTGCAAGAAAACCGGCGATTGTTCCCCAGGTTACATCTGTTTTTTGCGCACAGTTGCCGGTACACTCAACAGGTGTATCGGCCAGAAACATGGCAAGGTTAGCCGCCATGATGAGTGAAAGCACAAAGGCCCAGCCATAAATTTTTGTGGCGTTTCCTTTCTTTACATCTTCTTCGGTGAGTTTGTTTTCGCTCATCCATGCTTTACCAAATAATAAAGGCGAGTACCATACACCACCCAGTACAAAAGCAGAAATACCGGCTACCAGTACCGCCAGCCAGTTAATTGCATTCATGTCCATATCGTTGATTTTTGGGTTGAAAAATAAATTTTACGGCAAGGTTGCCAACCTTTTGGTTTCAGTGTGAAATGAACGATCCTGCGAAAAAGGTTGGCAACCTTATAAGAATGAAAAATTTCCAGCCATTCATTTGTATTCGAATCTATTTTCCAAACTTTACATACACAAGCAACAACCGAACGAAACCGGAACCGATGCCGACGAACGCACAAAACATCGTGACGAAACTCTTTGGTCCAAAAGACAAGATCAATGATATTGGTATCCGTGTGGTATTGGTGCCTTTGTTTGGCATTGCTATTCCGCTCATTACCCAAATGGTGCCACATGCGCAATTCAGCAACTGGCAGATCAAACTCAGTTATCTCTACACCATTACGATTGCCTTTGTGATCTATGAAGGTGTTCGGTTTTTGCAGTTCACCCTGCGTACATATTTCGATTGGCTGAATAAGCCGTTGAAGAAAATCGTAGCGTTTATTATTACCATTCCGTTTTATGTAGTACCCGTAAGTGTATTGATGCTGGTGGGCTGGTACAAGATCTTCATGAACGGCGTGGTGGATTGGAACGTGGTGCGTTTGTCATCCATCATTATCCTGATCGCTGTTTTCTTTTTAGTGAATTTGTATGAAACGGTTTTTTTGGTGAGAGATGTGGCGAATGATAAACTGGAACAGGAACAACTGGTGCGTGCCAAAGCAGAGGCCGAACTGGAAGCGTTGAAGAACCAGATCGATCCGCATTTTATTTTTAATTCGCTCAATACGCTTTCGCATTTAATTGAAGAGAAACCGGAGAAAGCCAAGCTGTTCAACGATCACATGGCTGATGTGTACCGGTATATTTTGCAAAACAAAGCCCGTGATCTTGTATTGCTGCGTGATGAGATGTTGTTTCTGCAGGATTATTTTTCACTGTTAAAGATCAGGTTTGAAGATGCATTGCAACTGGAAGTGGATGTTGATGAAGCAATATGGGACCAGTATTTCATTCCCCCTATTTCATTACAGGTGTTGTTAGAGAATTCGGTGAAGCATAATGAATTCTCGGAATCATCGCCCCTGCAAATTCAGCTTGTATTCGTGGAGAATGCATTACAAATGCGGAACAAACTGAAAGAAAAAAAGCTGCGTAAACCATCGTCCCGTATTGGTTTGCAAAACCTGGAAGAACGTTACCGGCTCAGCACCGGCAAATCCATTCGTATTGAAAAAACGGATGATGCATTTACTGTTTGTTTACCCATTCTGAAAATTGATTGATATGCGCATTGTTATTATTGAAGATGAAAAACCGGCTGCTGAAAAACTAAAGAAAGCTTTGCTGAAAGCAAACCAGGACTTTGCGATAGAAGCAGTGCTTAGCAGTAACTCAGCTGCTGCAGAATGGTTTTCAACCCATCCCATGCCCGATCTGTTATTCATGGATATCGAATTATCCGACGGACTTTCATTTCAACTATTGGATAAGGTAAAAATTACCTGCCCCATTATTTTCTGCACAGCTTACGATGAATACTGGCAGGAAGCCTTTGAGCATAACGGCATCGACTATCTACTAAAACCTGTGAGTGATGAAAAACTGCAGCAGGCATTGAATAAATATGAATCGCTGAAACAATACTTCGCTCACAATCTGCAACAGCTATTGCAGTCGCAACAAAAACAAACAACTGAATTCAAAAAACGTTTTTTAGTGAAGCGGGGCAGTGATTATATCAGCATCAAAACGGAAGACATTGCTTATTTCTACGCCACGCATAAACTGGTGTGCATGGTTGACAACCGCAGCCAGAAATTTATTCTTGATCAATCGCTGGCTGAGCTGGAAAAGGAAACCGATCCTTCCGTTTTTTATCGGGTGAACAGAAAGTATTTAGTGAATGTATCAGCCATTCAAAAAATCAAATCGTACCCAAAAAGCAAACTGGAGCTTGAACTGCAGCCCGCCGCTCCGGAAGAAGTGATCGTAAGCCAGGAAAGTGCGGCAGCATTTAAGGAGTGGATGGGAAGTTAATTTAATGGGCAATCGGCAATGAGCAATTGTCAAAAACACGCAACTTGCCTATTGACCGTTGCCAATTGCTTATTCTTCCTACCTGTTCTTCCCTTACCTTTGCAGTTCAAACTAAGAACATGAAAAAGTGGGGATTGATGCTCGTTTTTTTAGCTATTGCAATACTGTTTACAAGTGTTGATGTTGCAGCTCAATGTTCGATCTGTACAAAAACAGCTTCACAACTCGGTGAAAAACCAGCAAAGGCGTTGAACGGTGCCATCATTTATCTCATGAGCACTCCATTACTCATCATCGGATTTATTGGCTGGCGTTGGTGGAAGATGCAGAAGAAAGAAGAGCAATAAGACCTGACAGGTTGATTTTACAGGTGTAACTGCACTTTCCTTTACTGTGATCATAAGTAAGCAAACCTGGCAGGTCTTCATACCTGAATGATCGTAATTCTTTGATCCGTCAGACGAAGGCGTCAGACGGGGCGTAACTATTCATCATATTCCTTTTTTCAATTCATCTCTTCCCGTAACTTGTATGCAACAATCAACTGCATATGAGAAAATCAATTTTACTGCTATTGCTGTTACCTCTTTTTACAACAGCACAAAAACTTCCTTCCATTGAAGAAAAGACAAACGGTCTGAAAAAGTATGAAGGCTATTTTACTTTTTACTGGGATGAAAATACCGGTAAAGTATGGCTGGAAGTAGATAAGCTGGATACTGAATTTTTATACGTTGTTTCGCTGCCTGCCGGTTTGGGATCGAATGATATTGGTCTTGATCGTGGTTTGTTAGGAGAAGACCGTGTGGTGAAGTTCAGTAAAGTGGGGCGCAAGATCTTACTCATTCAACCGAATTACAGCTACCGTGCATTATCGAACGATGCTGCAGAGAAACGTGCCGTAGAACAGGCCTTCGCTCAAACAACCGTTTGGGGTTTTACCACCGAAGCAGAAAGCAATGGTAAATTCCTTGTTGATGCAACCGATTTTCTGCTGCGTGATGCCATGAAAGTGAGCAATACTATCCGCCGGATGCGGCAAGGAAATTATGTGCTGGATAAAACACGCAGCGCCATGTACCTTGCACGTACCAAAAACTTCCCACTCAATTCAGAACTGGAAGTAAGCGTTACTTATACCAACAGTGATGGGGAAGTAGGCAATTTTGTACAATCAGTTGCTCCTTCAACCGAAGCGATCACATTGCGTATTCATCATTCACTGGTGCAGTTACCTGATAATAATTACAAGCCCAGGGTGTTTGATCCACGCAGCAGTTTTATTCCCGTTTCGTTTTACGATTATGCGTCACCTGTTAGTGATCCCATCGAAAAGCAATACATCATCCGCCACCGGTTGAATAAGAAAAATCCATCAGCCGCAAAAAGCGAAGCTGTAAAACCGATCATTTATTATTTAGATAACGGAACACCGGAGCCTATCCGGTCAGCTTTGCTCGATGGCGGCAAATGGTGGAACCAGGCGTTTGAAGCAGCCGGTTATACCAATGCATTTGATGTGCGCATTTTACCTGACTCTGCTGACCCCATGGATATCCGTTACAACATGATCAACTGGGTACACCGTTCCACACGTGGCTGGAGTTATGGTGCGTCTGTTGTAGATCCACGCACCGGTGAAATTATTAAAGGACAGGTATCACTTGGTTCATTGCGTGTGCGACAGGATTATCTCATCTTCTCCGGTTTGTTAGCATCATACGAAACAGGTATTCCCGCCGATGATCAAATGTTGAAAGCGGCATTGGCAAGGTTGCGTCAGTTATCGGCCCATGAAATTGGTCATACCATTGGATTGATGCACAACTATGCTGCCAGTGTGAGCAACCGTGCCAGTGTGATGGATTATCCGCATCCAACGATTCGTGTAAATGCAGCAGGCGAAATGGATTTCTCCAGTGTGTATGATGATAAAATCGGTGAGTGGGATAAAGTGGCTGTTACCTGGGGTTACCAGGATTTTCCGGCAGGTACCAATGAAAAAACGGCGTTGAACAGCATTCTAACGGAGGCGAATAAACGAGGGCTGCAATTCATCAGCGACCGGGATGCACGTGCACCCGGTGGCTTACATCCGCAGGCGCATTTGTGGGACAATGGCGTACATGCGGCTGACGAATTAAAGGAAGTGATGAAAGTACGCAGCAAAGCCTTACAACAATTTGGTGAAAAAAATATTGTGCCCGGTATGCCCATGGCCATGCTGGAAGATGCCTTGGTACCGGTTTATTTTTATCATCGCTATCAAATAGAAGCAGCCACCAAACTTGTGGGCGGCATGTATTATACGTATGCATTGCGTGGCGATGGACAACTCATCACGAAAATGTTGACGAAAGAAGAACAACGCAAAGCACTCAATGCCATTGTTGATTGTATTGATCCCAATGTATTGCTGATCCCCGATCGTATTGCTGCATTGATTCCGCCACGGCCATCGGGTTACGGCAGTTCACGGGAATTGTTCCGCAAGCGTACCGGTTTATCATTCGATCAGTTATCACCTGCAGAAACAGCGGCCGATCTTCCCTTCTCTTTTTTATTCAACAGTGAGCGGTTGAACCGGATGCTGCAGCAGGAAGTGAACGGAGGTTTGGGTGTTTCAGAAATGATCCAAACCCTGCTTGACAAAACCTGGAAAGCCCCCCGTCGCAAAGGCATGGAAGCATTGATCCAGCAACAAACAGAACAGGTGCTGTTAACGTATTTGCTTTCATCATCTGTTGATGACAACAATTCCTATCTGGTACGTGCTGCTGTACTTAAAGTACTGAGCGATCTCAAAAAGCAAATCGAATTGCAATTAAAAACTGCAACGGGAGCTACAGCCGGTCACCTGCAACTGGCATTGGAGCGGATGAAGAATCCCAAAGAGGCCAAACCAACACTGCATAAAGAAGCACCACCGGGCGCACCGATCGGATGTGATCTCTGATCGAATCCTTTTGATAACCCTCAACATTGTTGGGGGTTTGTTTTTACCACAGAAGAGGTATGTGTGATAGCACAAAATGGAAACGTGACGGGTGCTTGCTTTGAGAGAATTGAAACACGCAGAGAGAAAGAGTTCGCAGCGTTGAATGAAAAGCAGCCATCATTTTTTCCACTGCCAGCTCCGCTTCGCAAATAGGTTGCAAACCACCCTTCTAGTTTCGTTAAAAAAATCGACATGATCCTCATTACACAACTCAACGCCCTGCAACCCGAAGTGAA
Organism: uncultured Chitinophagaceae bacterium; assembly: GCA_964392955.1. Classification (GTDB taxonomy): domain Bacteria; phylum Bacteroidota; class Bacteroidia; order Chitinophagales; family Chitinophagaceae; genus Lacibacter. Next base: position 15,718 of record CAYMSG010000004.1, read on the forward strand.
ACTGTTGCTTCCCGGAACAAAAATTCATTGCAGTATCCTGCAGCAACAGCTCCGTTCAACCGATCCGCAGCAGGCACCCCTTAACATCGGGTGGCGTATGATTGACCGTTCGCAGAGTGCGGCTTCACCCGATTGCTTTGTAGTAACAGATGCATCGGAGCAGGAAGAATTTGCTGTACTGCAACCCATCTCACACCTGCATGGCAATACAGCCTATGCATTCAACGAGTTTTGTCTGAACACTGGTGGCTACCAACTGACAGGTATTGAACAGGTAACAATACTACTGGATATTGATGTGGTGCTGTAAGCTGTTTGCAGTATCGTTCGGACTGAATAGTTTTGCCTTGCATGATCTATTACCAGCATTTTTATCCCGAAGCCGTGCCTCCTTCTTTACTGGATGCGTATTTAAGCAAGGGCTGGTACCGTATTCAACAAATGCTGATCACCACCGATCTGATCACAAAGGAAGATGATTTTTTAGCGGTGTTCTGGCTGCGTTACCGGTTGCAGGATTACCAGCATCACAAAAAAAGCAGAAAGCTGTTACAGGCCATTCAACCGTTTACGGTAAGCATTGAACCGTTACGAATCACGGAAGAGCTGGAACAACTGTTTGCAGCCTACCGTATGCAACTTGATTTTGACATGAGCGAAACCGTACAGGCCTACCTGATGGGCGAACGCAGCGAAACTGTGTTTCAGACGCAGCTTATCAGTATCCGTGATAAAGGCCGGTTAATTGCCGCCGGTTGTTACGATGCAGGAGTTGCCTCCATGATGGGTATCTTAAACATCTACCATCCCGACTATAAGAAATACAGTTTGGGAAAAGTGCTGCTGTTGCTGAAGCTGGAAGAAGCCATGCGGCTGGGCAAAACCTGGTTCTACCCCGGTTATATGAGTGTGCATACACCCAAGTTTGATTACAAATTATTTCCTGCGATGGATGCTACCGAAGTGTATGACCGGTTAACAGATCGCTGGCTGCCCTACAGCCATGTGGATCTGCAGCAATTGCATGATGAAATGCTGCAGGTGTTTTTGAAGGGGCAGGGAGGGTGAAGTGGATGACAAATGATGGTGAACCACTTGAAAGCTTTCGTTTTTTGTAAAAAATCTACTAACAAAAAAGCCTCAACTTTCGTTGAGGCTGGTGGTGTGGGCCGGGATCGAACCGGCGACACAAGGATTTTCAGTCCTTTGCTCTACCGACTGAGCTACCGCACCATTCCTGAAACACGCCATTTGGTAAGTGGAAGCCTATCCGCCTTTTGTGCTTCGGGGCTGCAAATATAGAAGAATGAGCTTTAATATCGAAATCTTTGCCCCTTTATTTCAAATTCAATTGTTTCTCACTGATTGCAGGACTGCATTCGCTACGCTCATTTGGTTGTTGTTCACCTATAGCACAGATTTTCACTGATTTCTTTCCCCTTGGATCTTGTGCCTTGGGTTTTCTTCCTTGTACCTTGTGCCTTGGGTCTTGGATCTTCCGTCAGGGCCTACATGCCATATTCACTCAAAAACTTGATCCGCATAATTTTCAACTGTTCCCAATTGTAACCACCATCTTCCAGTTCCTGCTGAGCAATCTTTAAATCGCTGGTGCTGCAGGTTTTGAAGTAGTCAATGATCTCTTCCTGCTCGTATTCATCGAGCCATTCATCAATGGCATAATCAAGACGCAGCTTGGTACCACTGGCAGCAATGGTTTCCATTTCTTCCAGCATTTCGTCCATACGCCAGCCTTTGTTTTTGGCGATGGTCTCCAGCGGGATGCGTTTATCAATGTTTTGAATCAGGAATACTTTGTTGCCGCTCTTGTTCACCACACTCTTCATCACAAACTCATCGGGCTTCTCGATCTCATGTTCCTCTACGTACTTTGCTACCATTTCTACAAACGGTTTGCCATAGCGGATGGCTTTGCCCTTGCTCACGCCCTGGCATTTTTCCAGCTCTTCCAGGGTGGTCGGATAGAGCGTTGCCATATCAAGCAATGAATTTTCGAGGAAGATTACAAAAGGAGGCAAGCCTTTTTTCTTCGCTTCTTTCTGCCGAAGTTCTTTCAGCATTTCAAACAGCTTATCGTCCGCTGCCAGAGCACCGCCTCCACCGCTTTCTCCTTCATCATCATCGGCATTGGCTTCTTCGTATAAATTGTTGAGCACTATTTTGAAGCTCTTTGGCTTCTTCAAAAATGCTTCTCCCGCCTTGGTCATCTTCAGCAAGCCATATTCTTCAATGTCTTTCTGGATCAAGCCGTGCAATAATAATTGACGGATGAGTGAATTCCAGAAATGCGCATCTTTTTCATTTCCGCTTCCGAATTCTGCAAGCTGATCATGACGGTACATCTGTATCTGGGGTGTAAGCCGTCCCATGATCACCGGTATCACATATTCCGTAGCAAACCGTTCGCCCAATGCTTTGATGGCTTTCAGGGCAATCACGGTTTCGTCTTTGGCTTCGATTTTTTCCTTGGGGTGTAAACAGTTGTCACAGTTGCCGCAGTTTTCTTCGGTGTATTCTTCACCAAAATAATGCAGGAGTATTTTCCGGCGGCAAACAGAACTTTCTGCAAAAGCCACCGTTTCCTGGATCATCTGGGCAGTTACTTCCCGCTCACTAAGCGGTTTGTCACGCATCAAATGCTCCAGCTTGCTTACATCTTTGTGCGAATAGTACAGGATGCATTTCCCTTCCATCCCATCACGACCTGCACGTCCCGTTTCCTGGTAATAGTTTTCAATGCTTTTGGGAATATTGAAATGGATCACAAAACGGATATCGGGTTTATCGATCCCCATTCCGAATGCAATGGTAGCCACAATTACCTGCACATCTTCATTCAAAAACTGGTCTTGCTTATCGGCTCTCACTTTTCCATCAAATCCGGCATGGTAGGCCACGGCTTTAATACCATTCGCCATCAGCATATCGGCCAGCTCTTCGGTTGTTTTGCGGTTGAGGGTATAAATGATGCCGCTCTTGCCTTTGTTTTGTGAAATAAACTTCACAATATGTTTCACCGTTTGATCTTTCTTGATCTTGGGTTGAATTTCATAATAGAGATTACCCCTGTTAAACGAGGAAATAAAAATATCGGGGTTCCGCAAACCCAGGTTCTTCACAATATCACTCTGTACTTTGGGGGTTGCTGTTGCAGTTAATGCAATGATGGGAATGTCGGGGTTGATCTGATCCATCATTTCTTTGAGACGACGGTATTCCGGACGGAAATCGTGCCCCCACTCACTGATACAATGTGCCTCATCCACTGCAAAAAAAGAAATATTCAGATCGCTGAAAAATTCAAGATTATCCTGCTTGGTCAATGTTTCCGGTGCTACATAAAGCATTTTCGTTTTGCCGGTCAGCAAATCATCATGCACCTCTTTGATCTCTTTCTTGGTTAATGTGGAGTTGAGAAAATGCGCCACATCATCTTTACTGCTGTAACTGCGTACAAGATCTACCTGGTTTTTCATGAGGGCAATCAGCGGACTCACAATAATGGCCACACCTTCACTCACCAAAGCCGGCAGTTGATAGCACAAACTTTTACCCCCACCGGTGGGCATGATCACGAATGTATCGTTACCGGCCAGGAGGTTGGTAATCACAGCTTCCTGTGTACCCTTGAAGGCATCGAATCCAAAATGTTCGTTGAGGGCGGCATACAGATCAATCCCGTTTTTGGTGTTGCCTGATTTTTTGCCTTTTGTTTTTACGGCTGTTTCGCCAGATTGCCGGGCGGGCTTACTAACGGATTTTTTTACGTTGCTGCTTGTTTTTTCGCCCTGCTGCGTAGCTTTTTTCTTAACTGTTGTCATCACTTGTTTTCCTTCACTCTTTGGTTTTACAAACTGGACTTTCGTAAGCAAGTTGTATAAGAAAGTACGGACCGTACTTTTCTGGAAAGGGGCACGAAGTTACTGAAAACAGGGGAGCTTATCCCTCTCCATTCGTCAAATTCCTGCTAAAAAAGTCTAACCGAGAAGATAGCTCTTTTTTACCATATATATGGTGGGAGATTTTCACAACAACTGCCTTATGCAACAGGTTTTTGCTTTTCTGCGGCCGCTTCTTTTCTATTCTGCTGATTTAAAGTAGGTTTGCCCCAACATGTCAGCAGAACAACATTTGGATCCACTCGAAACGGCCCGTCGCACTATCGCTCTGGAAGCCGGGGCTATCGCAGGATTAGCCGACCAGTTAACCGATGATTTTGCACGGGTGTGCAAGGCCATCCTCCAGGCAAAAGGCCGCCTCATTGTAAGTGGTATTGGGAAAAGCGCCATCATTGCCCAGAAAATTGTCGCCACACTCAACTCCACCGGTACCCCTGCGGTGTACCTGCATGCCGCCGAAGCCATTCATGGCGATCTGGGTATGATCTTGCAACATGATGTGGTGATGATCATCAGTAAAAGCGGTGAAAGCCCGGAGATCAAAGTGCTTACACAGCTGGTGAAAAACTTTGGAAACCCGGTAATCGGGATGGTGGGCAATACGGAATCGTACCTGGCCAAACAAAGTGATTTTGTGTTGAATGCGACGGTTAGCCAGGAAGCATGTCCCAATAACCTCGCACCCACCAGCAGTACCACGGCGCAAATGGTGATGGGCGATGCGTTGGCCGTGGCTCTAATGGAATTACGTGGATTTAAGAGCGAGGATTTTGCCAAGTTCCACCCCGGTGGCGCATTGGGTAAAAAACTTTACCTGCGGGTAGCAGATCTGTATATTCATAACGAGCAGCCAAAAGTAACAGCAACGGCATCCCTCAAAGAAGTGATTGTGGAGATTTCAAAAAAACGATTGGGTGCTACCGCTGTAGTGGGCGCCGGTGATGAACTGCTCGGTGTTATTACAGATGGCGATCTGCGTCGGATGCTGGAAAAAAACAGCCCGCTCGATATAATGGCAGCCTCCGAGATTATGAGCAGCCGGCCAAAAACCATACAGGCCGATGCGCTGGCCATTGATGCAATGGAACTGATGCGGGAAAATAATATCAGCCAATTACTGGTTGTTAACAACAAACAATATCTGGGAGTTATACATTTGCACGATTTAATTAAAGAAGGATTGATCTAAAATAAGGCGAGTGGCAAGGGGTGAAGGGTGAGTGGGAAATACAACACTCATTTTTCATCACTGATCACTCATCATTGACCACTCACTACTCACCATGAATAAGAATCACTACGTCGCCATCATGGCCGGTGGAATCGGCAGTCGTTTCTGGCCGAAGAGCCGCACCGCTTTTCCGAAACAGTTTTTAGATATTCTGCATACAGGTCGTACGTTAATACAATCAACCTATGATCGTTATCTTCAGTTCATCCCCAATGAAAATATTTACGTGGTTACCTCCACTGAATATGCACACATTGTGAAGGAGCAACTACCCGATCTGCCAGCTGAAAACATCTTGTGTGAACCATCACGGAAAAACACAGCCCCCTGTGTAGCCTACATTGCCCACAAGCTCAATCAAATAAATCCGGAAGGTTTGCTGATCTGTGCCCCGGCCGATCATCTGATCCTGGATGCACCCGCCTTTACAAAGGTTTGTACCGATGTATTTCAATTTGTAGGGACCATCAATGCATTGGTAACGCTGGGTATTAAACCACATTATGCCAATACCGGTTATGGTTACATACAACATGAAGCAATGCCGGTAGCAGACGGTGTGTACAAAGTGAAAACATTTACAGAAAAGCCAAATCTTGAACTGGCCAAAACCTTTCTGGCCAGTGGTGATTTTTTATGGAACGCCGGCATTTTTGTGTGGAAGGTGAAAACCATTATCAAAGCATTTGAAAAATTTTTACCAGAGATCAACGAAGTGTTTGTAGCCGAGAAAGAACATTTCAATACGCCTTCTGAACAGGAAGCGATTGAACGCATCTATCCGCAATGCACCAATATTTCCATTGACTATGGCATTATGGAAAAAGCCGACAATGTGTATGTAATTCCATCTTCGTTTGGCTGGAGTGATCTGGGCACCTGGAACAGTGCATATGAAAACATGGAGAAAGATTATTTTGGAAATGCAGTAGCAGGTAAAAATGTGATGATCATTGATGCCACCAAAAACGTGGTACACACCAACGATAAAAAGTTAGTATTGCTCCAGGGCCTCGATGATTTTATTGTGGTGGATACCGACGATGTACTGCTGATCTGCAAAAAAGAAAAAGAACAGGAGATCAAAGAATACGTGGCGGAAGTAAAACGGAATAAGGGAGATAAGTTTTTGTAAAAAATAGTACAAGCTGTTGTGTATTACCCGCAGCTTATAGCTAAAAACTCTCAGCTCAGTTCTTATTACTGATAAATTCGAATGCTTTGAAATCTCTGAGGAGAACTGCTTTTTTTACAAGACCTGTGCGGGTGATGACTTTATAGCGGTTAAGATCGATCAGTTCATGTGCTTTGCAGAAGTTCTCCAGTTCTTCCACATGATACAACACATCATGCAACCATTCCACTTCATGGTCGATCGCCTCCTGGCTACGATGTTCATTATTGAGCAGAACAAGTAAATCTCTCCGCTTATTCTTCATAACAGACAGCAATTTTTTAATAACCCACCATTCCTTTTTTGTTGGGGCAGCCGCAATTGTTTTTCTTAGAAGCACTGCAACCGGTTCCCAACAGCAGCATTACAACTACTAACAAAAGAAAACCAAGTTTCGTTGAACGCTGCATATGCAAACTCACAATTTTTTTTCGGATCATTGGACAATTGTTTAAGACGTGATTTCTAAAATAACTACTTTCAGTCACAATTATTGTTATTTCGGCGATGAATGGTCATAAAACTACACGGATTTTGCTGGCGCCCCTCGATTGGGGACTGGGCCATGCTACCCGTTGTATTCCCCTCATCAAGGCATTTCATCAACAGGGTTGCGAAGTGGTACTGGCGGCAGATGGCGCCATTGCTGCTTTGTTCAGCAAAGAGTTTCCCGGTATCCGCATCATTCCCCTGAAAGGATATGGCATCAGGTATAGTAAAAGCTCATCGTTGGTTGGCAGTATGTTCCGGCAATTGCCGGGTATTCTCCGCAGCATCAACTACGAGCATCAATGGCTCAACCAATTATTGCAAGCGGAAGCGTTTGATCTCATCATCAGCGATAACCGTCCGGGTTTGTGGAACAAACAGGTTCGTTGTATTTATATCACACATCAACTCCTCATCCATTCAGGAAAAGGAAATTGGGTGAACCGACAGTTACAAAAACTACATAGCCGCTACATCAAACAGTTTCATACTGTTTGGATACCCGATTTACCCGGTCATCAAAACCTGGCAGGCGAATTATCACATCCACCCAGGCCTATCATTACGCCTGTGTATATTGGATTGGTATCACGACTGGAGCCAACAACTGCTGTGCAGCAATATGAGTTGATGATCATGTTATCGGGCCCCGAACCACAACGCAGTATTCTTGAAAACAGATTGCTGGAACAATTACAAGCGTTCAATGGCAGTGTTTTGTTTGTTCGTGGTTTGCCAAACAGCAATACCTCTATCAGCACTACTTCAACAATAACAGTGTACAATCATTTGCCTGCACACGAATTGGAGCATGCAATGGCAGCTTCAAAGCTGATTATTTGCCGGAGTGGATATACTACATTAATGGATCTTACACGTTTGCAGAGCAAAGCTGTTCTGATTCCAACACCCGGGCAACCCGAACAGGAATACCTTGCTGCTTACATGCAACAGCAATCGTTTTTCCCGTTTGTGACACAACAAAAATTTGATCTTTCAACTGCTTTATCCATCGCAGCCTCTTTTCCTTACAGGCAACCTTTTACCAATGCTTCGTTTCAGTTGCACCAGGAAGTGATCCAATCCACTTTGCAACAGCTTGTAAAAAAGAATTGAATGGTTTAACGAAAACAGGTACCTGTTATTTCCAGCCTTTGCGTTCAAAGAGAAATGTGAAAGGACGTTGTTTTTCAGGACGAAGGTTAAACCGCTTAATACTTTTTACCCGCAGCACTTCCATCGCTTCCTCAATTGAATCGGTTACCACATACAACTGATCATCTTCCGGCGATATGGTGCCCTGTTCCTTCATTAATTTCACATGCTCTACCACTTCTTTGTGAAACTCTTTCCCAATCACGATAACCGGAAAATCCTTGATCATTTTTGTTTGAATGAGCGTAATAGACTCAAACAACTCATCCAATGTACCAAAACCACCAGGCATGCAGATAAACGCATAGGAATATTTAATCAGCAATGTTTTGCGTACAAAAAAATACTTGATATCAACCCAACGGTCAAGATAAGGATTAGGCTTCTGTTCAAATGGCAACACAATATTGCAACCCACACTCCTGCCACCCACTTCTTTTGCACCACGGTTAGCTGCCTCCATTAAACCCGGGCCACCACCTGTCATAACTGTAAATCCCATCTTGGCAACTTCAGCCCCCACTTTGCGGGTTAATTCATAATATTCATGCCCTTCATTGAAACGTGCTGATCCAAAAATGGTGACGCATGGCCCTACAAATGCAAGGCTACGATAGCCTTTGATAAATTCGAGTAATACCTTCCAGGCAAACTTAAATTCACGCCAGCGGCTTTGCGGACCTTCTAAAAATTTGATCTCGTTGGGGTTTGTCATACGTTGTTTCCTTTTTTACGAAGATAAGCGAAGACAGCATGTTGGGTTTCACGATGATAATTTTAACATAGCTGTTACGATGTAAAATCCATTTAAAACAAAAAACCGGCAACATAATTACCGGTTTCTTCCAAGAGGATTGAAATACAACTATTCTGCATCTACCAATACTAGAGTTGGAGCTGTCGCTGGCGGATTAATATCATAAGGCTCCGATGAAGAGCGTGGCACAGGTGCATTACTGAATAGTTTCAATGTTGCTGCACTTGCCGCCGCAGCGTCCCGAATACGAATTGTAACAGCAGGCAAAGAGCCGCTGGAGCCATCTGTTCTCTTTTTTACCTCCAACACATCAAATGCTACAATGCCAAGGTTATCACCTTTTAAACTTCCGTTCAACGGAGAGTAATTGATTGACACATCGCTGTCGTACACCACTGCCAGCACAGTTTGGCCAATCAACATTTTTAAACCTGTAGCACGCAATGGGGTAACATTGGGAATTTTATCAAGATACTTCTCCCGGTCGTTACCACCGCCTAAACCGGGGCCGGCAAGCAGAAAATTGCGGGTACCGTTTGAAGTTGGTCCGGCTGTTTTCCAGTTCGATGGAATGGTTTTTAACGCATGCCATCCTTCATCGCCCACCTCGCCTGAATAGAGTGTAATGGTTTTTCCAATATTGTCTTTAAAATAACGAAGTACTTGCCGCTGTCCAATGCGTGCGATCTGATCGTTTACATCCGTTTCAGAAAAATTATTTGGTTCGTTACCATTGTCGATGCTTTCTTCATCTATTACAAGAAAGACAGACTGCGTAACCGGCCCCGAAACCGGAGTACTATTTGCAGACTGGTTGTTAACCAGTTCATCGTTCGACAATGTTTCGCATCCGGTAGCTGTAAGCAACCCTGTTACTATAACAAATGAAAGCACTGGAGAAAAGAAATATTTTTTCATACTATTTGTTTTTATAGAGTGAGTAACCGGAGGATGGCTAAATGTAACCGTCTTCTTTATTAATTTTCGGTTGAAACTTTACAGTTCAGCATAAACAGCACGATTCTTGCGGCTGTTGATGCCCGTTACTTTTTAACAGGACTACTTTTGTAAACTTTTTTTTCTCAAAATGGTTACACAGTAACAACCGGCGAACACATACTTTAATGAATATTGAACGAATAAACAAAAAAGTTATCGGATGGCTCATTGTTGTACTGATTGTAAGCATTGCCGCTTGCCGCAAAACAACGGAAACTGTTGCCGACGAAAACAATAACAACGATTCGCTTCAGCCACAAAGCGGCAGACTTGCGTATGCAGATACGCTTTTTTATAATCGCCCGCTTTCTGCGGATACATTTGCTGCAGTAGTCAGCCAGCCGGCAGGTACAGTTGTTTTTAAATCTATTCCCGGCGGATTGGTTATCGACTCTGTTACGGGTCGCATAAACATCAGCAAAAGCGAATCAGGCATCCGGTATAAAGTATTTGCCGTAAACCAGCAGGGCCTGGCAATAGACAGTGTAAAGCTTGTTCTATCGGGCATTGATTATGCAGACGGTATTTATAATCTCGATGCAACACCTGTTGCTTACGATACAGCCTTCCCCATTTACAATGCAACACCCGGGCTTGCCCTTCCTTGTGATGATGACGATGATGATGAACAGGATCTTTGTGTATTTGATGAAACTGATCTGGATGGCGATGGAAATGACGACATTAACGGAGTTATACAGGATAAATTACTGGTAGATATCAAGCGTGGAACTATTGATCTGGAAGCATCCTTTCGTGCAGGTTTGTTCGGCTCGTCCAACCCAGCCAACGGCAGCCTTAAAAACTTAACCATGTATTACCGGTTGGGCGATGCAAGTAACAAGGCGTTACAAAAAATTCAGTTACAGGTATATTACTTCCGTACGACAACCGATATTCCGCAATCGTTGCTGAACGAACTGAACATCCGACGCAACCAGTCCACACAAGTAAACGGTCGTTTTACACGTACGGCCGAATTTGAAAGTTATCTTAAACCAAAACGCCCCCCGATCCTGATCATTGTTGGCGGCATTTGATCATACTGTTGTGTTAGTTGCAGACTTTTTTGTTACTTGGCTGTTGAATGAAGTACGTTGCGTTCATTATACTCTTTTTATGTGTTTTGCCAATTAGTTCCCTGCTGCAGGAAAAGGCAGAGGATTTCATGCTATCGTACAAAAAAGCAAACGCCTATTATGAACTCGATAACCCCACTGATGAAACAGACAGCTTAGCGGTTGCTTATTATCACAAAACAATAGCTGCTCTGCTGCATCACAACGGGCACGATGCTATACGAACGGATTGTTATATTAAAGCAGGTAATGTTTACCAGGGGCAGCAACGATACACACAATCTATCCCATATTATCACGAAGCATTACAGCTTGCCGGGCAAAACAATGATACTGCCTGTTTGTACCAGGCTGCATTATACCTCGGTTCTGCCCGCTACTCGGTAAGTGAAGTAGACAGTGCCCGGTATTATTTTGAATATGCATCCGGTTTAGCCAATGGCAAATCTCATTTTCCAGACTTACCGATACTATACAACTCACTTGGCATTATCTATTTTGAAGCTGCCAATTATCAACAGGCTATCAATTATTTTCAATTGGCAGCCGACAGGCTTTCACCTACAGATGAAAGCTATGAGGAATCGCTGGTAAGTTTTAAGATAAACATTGCCGGTTGTTATTCACGTTTAGGAAAATACAGCGATGCGTTGCAGCGTTACCGTGAGCTGCTACCATACAAACAACTGCAGGCAAGTCTTTTTCAAAACATAGGGCATACATATTACTACCTGCAGCAGTATGACAGTTCGCTGTATTACTTTGCTAAAGTTCCGTATCAGTCATCGGCTGCTTATGCACGGCTGCTGAACGACAAAGGCCGTATTTACATGCAGCAGCAACTATTGCAGAGAGCCGAACAGGTATTTGATTCTTCCATTAAGTTGTTTAAGCAGCTACCTGTTC
>CAYMSG010000005.1:0-3329 GCA_964392955.1 uncultured Chitinophagaceae bacterium
AGGGGGAGGGTCCCAACAATAGATCCAAAGCGTGTATTACACAAGTTTGAAACCAGCTGTAAAGTTGCATTAATTCAATGAAGTAGATATAGCAGGTTTTTAAGAGAGATATTTCACAAGCATTTCCCATTCATCCTGTACACTTACAGAAGGCCGTTCTTTACCTGCCCGACGGTACCAGTAATCAGCATTCCCAAGATCACCTTCTTTACGATGCAGGTAGGCATGCACCCAACAAGCCGTTTCATCATGCAGATGATCGATCATGGAATGTGCTTCATGCCAATCACCTTTAGCATCGTGCCACAATGCGTTGAGATAAAGACTGAGTCCTTTTGGTGGTTTGTTGTCTGATATACTTTGAACAAATGTTTGAAATTGCATGTGCTGTTTTATTGTTGTAAACCTACGCAAAACAAGATTGTCAGCAGCTGATAGCGGTTAGCGTTCCTCATCAAAATAGATCTTGTAAAATTTTTTTCCTGTACGTTCATCGTACCCCTGTTCAATCAAACTCTTATCGCCATGAATATAGATATGAAAATTCCGGTCGAGTTTCAGCACACTTTTAAACACCCGTGCCTGTTTCTTTACCGCATTGGCTGAAATTGTAAAATCCTCCGCTATCTCCAGTTCCTTTTCACGGATATACCCCTCCTTGAATTTATTGAAGGAGTCAATTACGGAATCATGGCCGAATACTTCCGTGGCAAACTCCCGTTCATTAAACTGGTCCTGCGATTTAAAATAATCAACCGAACGATTCAGGTAATCGGCCTGGTCGGCTCGGCTCACCTGGAAATCTTCTTTCATGCCATCGGTAATGTATTGTTTGGTAAGTGTGAGAAAATTTTGTGTGGTATGATAGCTGTCGGATGCAGGACGCAAGCCAAGAAAATCATGCAGCCAATACCGTGCTTCGTTTGATTTATTGGTATGATCGATGGAGAGTACACGAAAGCCTTCTTCCACCGCATCGTTCAGGATCAACGCCCCTTTATCGAGCTTGTGAATATTGATCCCCTCTTCCACTTCCAGATCAAACAACTGCTGCTGTTGCTGTACACGAATAAATTTTTCTTTTGTTTCTGATTTGAACAAGCCCACCGCATCCAGGTTCTGGTTTTCAAAAATAACATCCCTGAAATACACTACATAAAACTCTCCTTTCTTAATGAGCGGATGAGCCGAACGGTCGAACAGATAGTTGGCTAACTCAACCGATGAATGATGAAAATCATTTCCCTCGGTAAACAGTTGTTGTAAAATGCTGTAACAGGTATTGTATTGCAGATTCGATGGATGTGTGAATTGTTCAAAGCCATGCACTTTCGTAAACGGCTGGATAAAATAATCGTTCAATACCGAACGAAGCTCATCAGTCAACTCCAATGAACGGTTGGATAATTGTGGTGCTGTTTCGTTCACTTTGTTACCTACGAGATGAATTGACAACTGTTCAATTACGGTCTGGCTTAGATTCATTCCATTTCAATTTTCGTTTCACACCCAATACGGGCGCCGAAAATAAAATAATAAATGACGTGGCGTGAATGAAAGAAACTGTTGTGGAAAGAAAGTGAAACAGCAACTTACCAATTCTTCGAATCAAACACTTCCTTTCCGTCAACAACGGTAAGCAAAACATTGGTTTTATAAATGAGTGCCGGAGGGATTGTAAAAATATCCTGCGACAGTACCACAAAATCAGCCAGGTAACCGGGCTGCAATTTTCCTTTATCCGTTTCTTCAAACGATGAATAAGCACCGGCAACGGTATAGGCGAGCAACGCTTCTTTCATACCAATACGTTGTTGCGGTATCCAGCCGCCGGCCGGCAAGCCATCCGTTGTTTGGCGGTTTACCGCTACATGTAACCCATGGATGGGATTGAGATCAATGCAGGCGGGCCAATCGCTTCCAAACACAAGCGTTGCGTTCGACTGCAACATCGACTGCCATGCAAATGAAAAAGGCAATCGCTGTTCACCCACTGCCTTTGCCCAAACAGCAACGGTTGCCGGATCAGCATGAATGGGTTGCATCGAAGGCAATACATGCAGTTGCAGAAACCGTTGTACATCTTCCGGTTTACATTGTTCAATATGCTCTACCCGGTGCCTGGTACCTGTAGAATTATTTTGCTTTTGTGCTGCTTCGTAGGCATTCAGTGCTTCGTGCACAGAACGATCGCCGATAGCATGTGTATAGATCCTGAAACCGGCTTTATCAAAAGCGCTTACTAATGACTGGTATGTTTCAATCGGTAGTGCAAAGGTTCCGTTTTTTGTTTTTCCATCTTCGCCTGCATCGCTGTAATCATCCATCATTACAGCGGTATGCGATTCAATAACACCATCGAGCATAAACTTAATGGCATCGGCTGTAAGCATGCGGTTGCCTTTGAATTGATTCTTCAGCTGAACGTATTGAGCAATGTCGTTCGGCTTTGTGTTTTTATTGGCACTGAATGCTGCTGCATAGCGAAGCGTTAATTCACCTTTTGTATAAAGTTCGTTGTACAATCCGAATTCATCCAGACTTCCGCTTGCATTTTGTACACTGGTAATACCCAGCGATGCAGCATATTGCAACCCTCGTTTAATAGCGGCTAACTTTTCTTCACGTGTGGGTGCGGGAACAAATTTTGCGACCAATTGCATTGCTCCCTCGGTTAGTGCTCCCGTTGGTTCTCCGCTTGGGTTTTTCACAATGGAGCCAAAACCTGTATACACTGTTTCCTTTGTAATACCGGCAAGCTGCAATGCCTTTGAATTTACCCATGCACTATGTCCGTCGTACGCACGGATATACACCGGACGATCACTGATCACTGCATCCAGCATTTCCTTAGTGGGCATCCCTCCCGGGAAAATGGTATACTGCCATCCCAATCCGGTAATCCATTTGGCAGTTGGATTCGCTTTGGCAAATTTTGCTATTTCAGCCACCGCCTCTGCTGCTGTTTTACTTTGGTTAAGATCAACCGTACTCAATCCCATGGAACCAGATAAGAAATGAATATGAGCATCGTTGAATCCGGGTATTACCAATTTTCCGTTGAGTTGGTACTGCTTGGTGGAAGTACCGATCATCGCTTTGATCTCGGCTGTTGTGCCAATCGCAACAATTTTATTCTTACGTACAGCCATCGCTTCTGCAAAAGGTTGCTGCTCATTTCCGGTAAAGATGCGGCCGTTGAGTACTACCAGGTCAACAGCATCTGCGGATGAACGATCTTTTTTGAATGATAAGAACGCAATGGTTGTGATACCCAACAGTAAAATGATTCGTAGCATAGACCGTTTTTAATTTCCTGAAAAGAATAC
>CAYMSG010000005.1:3339-4951 GCA_964392955.1 uncultured Chitinophagaceae bacterium
GGCAACGATGTACAGGTATTGCCGGTGCTTTTTGTTTCAATGGAAATGTAAAACTTTCTTTTGGGAACCACATAAGTTTTCACAGAAAAATACAAGTCTGGCCTCACCCTCCAACTCCCTCTCCAAAGGAGAGGGAGCGGGGCTATATCTCTTTGATCTATTTTTTTGTTATTCCTCTTCAACAACTAACAGTTGCGCAGCAATTTTTTGGAGAGTCTCAACTTTTCAACATTACATCGACAGCAATTTCCATTTACTCAACCTGCTGCCTATCACTTCTTCATTTCGCATTTTTTATTTTTAATTTTTTATTCGCCATTGATCGCTCCCGGTTAATAGCTCGCAGCTAACAGCTCACAGCTCACCTCTTCATATCCCGCTCCCAGTAACGCATTACATCTGCAACCGGTTTGGCCCCGGCTTTATCAAGGAACAACAACAGTTCTTCATTTGTTAACGATGTTTGCTGCTGTTGCAATGCATTCCACAACTTCGTCAGCAACGCTTTTCCACCAGCTTCGTAAATAACCCCTGCCGAATGATGCCAGCGAGATTGGTACCAACCATAATTCTTTGCATGGTATTTTCCAATTTCTTCATAGCGGTCTTCCACATCCTGCAGAGCAGTGTATTTGTATCCGTTTGTACCACCTGCAATTACCATGTTGGGAAATACAGTTAATGCGGGTAGTTGCTCCGGTTCGTTTTCAGCAATATAGGTATGCAATAAAATATTACAAAACAATTCACCCATCCAGTTGCGGTGCATTTTCAATCCACCTTGCTGGTGAAATGCATGCCCCAATTCATGCAATGCCAGCAGATCAAAAAAAGCTTCCATGCTCACTTCGCCGTTACTGTTACGATAGGTTGTTTCAATTTGTTTTCGCAAGTCAGCAGGCAATTGATCTAACGGAGGAATAAAACTTTTCCAGAATGGATTGTCTTCGGCCGCTACAATCAACGTTTGCTGACCGGTATAATGCGGCATGCCGTACACCGGGAAATCAGTATAGCTGCTCCAGTCGGCTGCGGTCAGTACCAGCAATGTAACCGTTGGACGAAACTTTACAAGCTGCTCATGGAAGTTCATGGCTTTTTCAAGCCGACGGGTGATGGCAGTTGCCCGTTGCACCTGTCCTGCACTGTGATATACACGAACGCTTTTACTTTCCAACGCAGTCAGCTTGTTGAAGTTCTGCGCCTGCAACGTTTGCATGGCAAGCAGCAAAAAAAACACAGATAGACGCATCTTGATTTGCATAGTAAATAATTTATACCTCAAAACTCGTTCGCCTGTAATTGTGAAAATAGTACAAAAACGACATTAAAGCCGGAGCGAGGCCTGCAGGCGGATGGGCAGCCCGTTCAGTTCCTGTTCAATGATACCGGGAGCCACACCGGCAAACTGTTTGAAATCACGGATGAGATGCATCTGATCAAAATAATTGCATTCGTAAGCGATCTTTGTCCAGCTGATAGCGGGATGATTTTCCCGCAGGCGGTATGCTTTGGAAAAACGGATGATCCGTGCAAATAATTTCGGCGGCAGCCCGATCCGTTCCTTACTCACCCGCTCAAACTGACGTACACTTAAACAGGCCAACGATGC
>CAYMSG010000005.1:4961-22373 GCA_964392955.1 uncultured Chitinophagaceae bacterium
TCAAACTGGACCAAGCCTGGCCAATGTGATGCAATTTTTTCAATCGGAACAATTCCGTCATTGTTCAGCAATGCCAGCATCGCTTTATCGAACGGTACTGATTGTTTGATCGATTTTACTTTTTGCAACAGAAATTGCTCCACCACATCTTTCATGGCATCAAACTCGTCGGCTTCCTGTAACCGGTTGTTCACTTCTTTCATCGCTGCACCAAATACATCTTCTGCATCAAAACTTCCATCGATCATTTCAGAAAGGGATACGCCCAGCAACCGATGCAAGCCACCGGGATGAAAACCCACCCGTATCGCTTTGTGATCATGATTCACATCAATACGCACACGGTTCAGCTGCGGACCCACAAGTACACTGCGGGGCTGTTCAATAAACCGATCGGTTCCCTCCTGCTGTACTTTAATACGGTCGTTGATATAAAAGAACAAAGAGTTTTGTGGTGTGGGGGGATACGGACAGATCACAGACGGCGCATCGGCATCTACTTCTGCATGCACCAGCATAATACATTGCACAAATTCCTGCAGCAAGGGATGTGGTATGTAAAAGCGTGTTTGCAATGCATTGATTTAGCAGTAAGATACAAAACAACTGGCGGCAATCAACCTCTCAACTGGTTTTCTTTGGCGGAAGATCAAAGGCAACTGCATCATGTTCAAAATGTCCTTTGTGCGAACCATCGCAGAAGGGCTTGTTCTGCGATAAACCGCAACGGCAAAACGAAATAATTTCTCTGCCCTGCAGATTATACACTGCGCCGCTTTTATCCACTACTTCAAAATCGCCTTCTACTTTTAATGATCCATTGCTGTTTACTGTAATTTTTGTTGATGCCATTTGCTTTCTGGTATTTACGAATGATTGATATAAAAATCAGTGCAACATTACAACGGAAAATTGAATACCGCACGTACTTCAACAATTGACTGGCTGAAATGTTTTGCCGCAACGATAAATGCGGCTGCTCATACCCGCAACATAGCACGGAATCCTCTTGCTCCATAATACGACTCGGCGCCATTGTGATAAAGAAACACCGTATTATATCGCCTGTCGCAGAACAAAGCGCCATTGAGCTGTCGAATATCGGCCGGGGTTTTTATCCAGCTCGATGTTTTCAGGTCAAACTCACCCAACTGCTGCAGTTGCCGGTACTGTTCTTCGGTTAAGAGTTCAACTCCCATGTCGCTTGCCATTTGTACTGCACTGTTGGCCGGTTTGTTTTCTTTCCGCTTTTCCAATGCCTCATGATCATAACAAACACTTCTTCTCCCCTTCGGACTTTCGGGCGAACAATCGTAAAAAATAATTTCACCGGTTTTTTTGTCAACTCCAACTACATCGGGTTCGCCACCCGTTTGCTCCATTTCATTGAGCGACCATAATTTGCCGGGGCTTGCTTCCAGCTTTACGAGTACACTTGCCCACGTAATACCTTTGTGACGTTTTGTATTTTTTTCAAAACGTGTTTGCAATGCAGTTAGCAACTCCTGCTGTTGCGATGCCGTTAATTTCTTTTTTGGTTGATTGCTTTTACTCATGATAAAAAGGTTAAGGTTTGGCGTAACTGATTTGGATAATAAATGTACGATTGATTCAAAAATGAACGAAAAAACAGATGCAACCGGCAGTTAAACCTGCATCAGAAAAAACCGGGCAGACTCGATTATTTCCTGTTCGTCAAACGACGATTCGATTGTAGCAGAGTCGCAGGCAATGGAATATATTTTCAAAGAAACTGTTTTCAATGTATATTGACAGGATTATTTAAATTTTACAACCGTATGATCATTCAAAAAGTACTCGCTGCTGTTTTCGTTTGCTTCACCTGTTTGAGCGTATATGCACAACCCATAACATCGCAGAATGGTAAACTGGTTTTAGCCAATGCAGAGGTAACCAAAACGATAGCAAGCTCTCCGGCTGACACCTCGTTTCCTTATAATTGGGGATTTGAGGCCGTTGCAAATATTACGTATGGAAAAGCATTACAATCGGGTAATAAGTATATCGTTCGTCTGAATAGTTTAGACTTTAAAACAGCCAACGGATTTTATTATAGAGATAAATATGATAAGAAGTATCCCGGCAAATATTATCCCTGCAGCTTATTCGGCAATTACTGTAACTCGATACAACCAAGCAGAATAGCCTTGATTACGTATTGGGAATACAAAGGTAAAACGTATAAATATTTTTGCATCCTGAATTCACAAAATTACAATTACATAGGTGTTAATTCTACAATTGATGCCCCAACGGCCAATGGTGAAATACCGAATATGGCGTTAAAAAACGGTCAGATTATTCTAAAGGATGTAAAGTTGGAAATTGTTTCGATCACAGGCGCTGATGACTATGTGAAAATAATCCGTGCACAGAAATAGCAAGGCCTTATTGCTTCTGAGAAGTATTCCGCAGAATCATTGTTGATGTTGATTCTGTTCCGGTTGGATTGGAAACTATAAATGCACTACTGTTGCAGAGAAGTAAAATACCGTACACATTTACAAATGTTCAACTTTCGCTTTTCAAATTCCCCGATACAATCGGGGCCGAATCAGTTGGCATCAAGTGATCCGCTGATTCTCTGCCTTGGTTCGTTTCCTCACGAACCTTTTAACAACGTTTTTCCGGTTCGTGAAGACACGAACCAGGGCGTTAAAATATTTTTCTCTCCTTATAGCACAAGCATTTCGCTTATGCTTTCATCCATTTCACAAACAAAACCCCGACAGTACATTCCACTGTCGGGGTTTTCAACTATCAACGAATTACTATCGGCTCATTCAACACTACTTCCAGATCGCCCCCACTCCCGCTTCACTCAACTTTTTATTCAACACACTCAAACGTGCTTCCAATGCATCCGCTCTTTGTTTTAATACCAACCATTGTGCATCGTATTCTTTTTTCAGATCAATGCTCGGCTGGTTCACACGGGGGATATCGCTTTCGGTCTGGTTGATCATGAACAGGTAATTGGCTGTAAACTTATTGGGGAAATTTTCTACATCGTCATACGCTTTGCTTTTGCGCTGCACCATGTCTTCATCCCATGCTTTCATGTCTTTGCTTAAAGAGTCGGCTTCTTTTTTTAATGCCGCATATTTTGCATCGGTTAAGTTTTTGATCAGCTCATCGAGCTGCAAACGTTTACCGTTTAGTTTGTTCACAAGGTTATGCATCACAGTTACTTCGCTTTCAGCAGCACGCATAAACGCATCGTACGCACTGTAATCAGCAGCAGTGGTCGGATACAACGGATTCATCAGGATCACCGCATTGGTTGTTTGCTGCTGCGTTCCTGCTTTTACTGTAACCGTGTAGGTGCCGGGTATGGCTTTGTGACCTGCATAACTGCTTTCGATATACACATTGGGAATACCGGGCATGGTGGCGAAGCGCATATCCCACACAAAACGATTCAATCCTTTTTGTTTGCTGATTGTTGGGTTGGCCGGCGGTGCACCATCGTAATACGCTGCACTCTCTGCCACCGAACTGAAACGGCGGATCACTGTTCCGTTTGCATCCGTAATGGTCATTGTTACCGTATCGGTTGCTTTTAAATCAGGTAAGTTGTAATACAGCACTACACCATTCGCCGGATTTACACCAGCACCACGTGTTGTACCTGTAGGATTGGCTGCATTCATGGCACTGTAACCATTGGCGATGTACGCCTCTTCGGGTTTGTACAACTGTAAGCCTGTTTGCTCTTTGTTGTACTGGCGTAATACATGTATTTCATCCAATACCCAAAAACTGCGGCCCGATGTGGCTGCAATCAAATCGCCTTTGTGTACACGCAGATCGGTGATGGGCGTAACAGGCAAGTTCAATTGAAACGGCTGCCAGTTCTTTCCTCCATCAAACGATAAATACACACCCAACTCTGTACCTGCATACAAGAGATCTTTCCGTACCTCATCTTCACGCACTACACGGGTGAATGCATTGTTGGCAATACCGTTGTTGATCTTTGCCCATGTTTTACCATAGTCGGTTGACTTGTATAAACCGGGTGTATGATCGTTAAACTTATAACGTGTGGTAGCAATGTACAGCGTTGCTTTATCGTGTGGTGATACTTCAATGGCATTGATGAGACATTCCTGTAAACCTGCCGGTGTAATATTGGTCCAGGTAGCACCGCCATCTTTTGTTACATACACATAACCATCATCACTACCGGTATACATCACTCCTTTTTCATGCGGCGATTCCATCACATACGCCAGCGTACCATAATTTTCTGCACCCACAGCTTCGTTGGTGTAAGGCACACCACCCTTTCCTTGTTTTTCTTTTTCGTTACGTGTAAGATCGGGTGATACTTCTTTCCAGGTACGACCCATATCGGTTGTCTTCAACAACACCTGTGCACCATGATAATAGGTATTGGGTTCGTGCTTGCTCCAGATGATGGGCGCATTCCAGTTGTAGCGGTACTTGATATCTTTTGCATCTCTGCCTAAATACTGAATGGGTGCAGGCATAATATTGGTGCTGCCTTTTGCTTTGGTGTCGAGTACTTCAATGGTTCCCTGGTAGCTGCCGCCCAATACAAAACGTGGATCGTTGGGATCGAATGCCAGGAACGCACTCTCACCACCTGCCGATGCTTCCCAATCGCTGGCAGTGATGGAACCGCCACCAAAGCTGCGATGTTGAATAGACACCGATGTATTATCCTGCTGACCACCATAGATACGATACGGGAATTGATTATCGACATTTATACGATAGAACTGTGCTGTGGGCATCTGGTTCTGCGGACTCCATGTTTTACCAAAATTCACCGATACAGCACAACCACCATCGTTGCTGATGATCATGTTATTGGAATTCTTTGGATTGATCCAGAGATCATGATAATCGCCGTGTGTACCACTTAAGTTCTCCCATGTTTTACCACCATCTCTTGAACGCAGTGCAGGTGCACTTAACACATAAATGGTTTGATCGTTGTTGGGATCAACAAACAATTCAATGTAATACCATGCACGTTGTACCAAACGATGATCATTGGTAATCCTGCTCCAGCTTGCACCGGCATTGTTGCTCACAAATAAACCACCGGCTTCTTTTTCACTATCGCTTTCAATGAGTGCATATACTTTCTCCGGATTGGAACGACTAACGGCAATGGACATCTTGCCCATTTCTGTTGGTAAGCCTGTTGTCAACTTCTGCCAGGTATCTCCTCCATCAACACTTTTATACAAACCACTTCCTGCACCACCGCTGATCACCTGCCAGGGTTTGCGGCCGTGTTCCCACATCGATGCATAAATAATGCGTGGATTGTTCATATCCATGCTTAATTCATTGCAACCGGTATTTTCATTCACGAATAATACATTCTTCCAGGTTGCACCACCATCTGTTGATTTATAGATACCACGCTCTTTGCTCTTACTGTATAATGCACCTTGCGCTGCAACCAATAATGTGTTGGGATCTTTCGGATGCACCACAATGCGTGCAATATGCTGTGTGGCTTCAAGGCCCATGTGCTTCCATGTCTTGCCGGCATCGGTACTCTTGTACACCCCATCGCCATGATGCGTCATTACACCACGTACGGCATGTTCGCCCATACCAACATACACAACGTTCGCATCACTTTCCGGAACCGCAATGGCACCTACACTTCCTGTTTTAAAATAACCATCGGAAATGTTGGTCCAGTTGAGACCAAGATCATCGGTCTTCCACAAACCACCACCTGTTGTACCCATGTAATAGGTATTGATATCGCCGGGAACACCTGTACCGCAGTTGGAACGTCCGCCACGGAAGGGACCGATGTTGCGCCATTTCACAGATGAAAACTGTTTGTTGAGATCAACCTTTGTAGTATCGGGTTTTGTTTGTGCGTTCGCTGCTGCTGTGGTTAAAAGAAGAGCAGCCACAAGAATTTTCTGCATGTGTATTGTTTTGGAACAGGTAAGATAAAACAAGTTGTCGAAAAACAGGCCACGAATTACTCGGATGAACACGAATGGATTTTTCTAATCAGGGGATGAAACAAATGACAACGGTGGCTCTGGGGTATTGCGTTTTTCTTTATCTTGTCTGCATGAAAAAGTATGTATTTCTATTGCTGAGTATTGCAACCTTACATGGTTCTGCACAACAGGTTAACATCTCCAAAAAAATTCAACAGGCCATGAACAGGATCGATACCAATACGATCCGTTCGCATATTGCTTACCTGGCCGATGACAAACTAAAAGGCCGTTTACCCGGCACCGAAGGGTACCAGCTGGCGGTTGATTATGTAGTTGACCAATATAAACAAATGGGTGTTGCGCCCGGTGGTGACAATGGCGGTTATACACAGAAATTAATTCTGCGTCGCTCACTGCTTAATAATAAATCAGCAGTGGCTGTGTTAAAAGATCAGCAAGGCAATGCTGACTCATTGGATTTTGCAGTTGACTTTACAGCTGTACCGCATCCCTTACAAACAAATGCCGCAGCAGCAGGGCAATTGGTATTTGTAGGTTATGGCGTGGAAATTCCCGGACAATATTCTGATTATGCAGGCATTGATGTAAAAGGAAAAATAGTGGTGCTGGTAGCCGGTGCACCCGATGGTTTGATATCAACTTTAACGGCACATTTCTCCAACAGTGGTAATAAACTCAACACGGCTTTTGCAAAAGGTGCTGTTGGTGCAGTGCTGATTAATCCTTCTGCAAGGTTCGCCGGTAACAGTGCTGCGGTTATTCAAAGTAACGTAGCCTTGAATCCCGAAAAAACAACAGCCTACGGACGTGCATTCATTGGTAATTTGCAAGTGGTGCTCAACAGCAGCAAAGCACTCCTCAACCGTTTGTTTATGCACTCCGGTAAAAACGTAGAGCAGGTGTTGGCCGATATCAAAAAAGGAAAAGCTTCATCGTTTGTTTTACCATACAGTCTTGCAGCATCATACAAAACAACGCATACCGATTTTGAAAGTTATAATGTGGTGGGATTGATTCCCGGCAGCGATAAAACATTGAAAAATGAATACGTGGTGCACAGTGCACATCTCGATCATGTGGGCATTGGCCGTGCGGTAAATGGTGATTCGATTTACAATGGAGCACACGATAATGCATCAGGTGTAGCATCGTTGCTGGAGATTGCACGCATCTATAAAACATCAGGCGCCAAACCAAAACGCTCGGTGCTGATTGTAATGGTTACAGCTGAAGAAATGGGATTGATCGGCTCTTCGTATTTCGCTGCCAATCCAACTGTACCCAAAGCATCGATTGTGGCCGATGTAAATACCGATATGCCAACCGTGATTGCGCCGTTGCTTTCGGTGGTGCCGTTGGGTGCAGAACACAGCAGCATTATGAACAATGTAAAATTCGCAGCTTCGTATTTAAAGTTAGATGTTGAAAAAGATCCCGAGCCGGAGCAAAACCGTTTTGTGCGTAGCGATCAATACAGCTTCGTGATGAATGGCATTCCTGCACTACACATCAAATATGGCAACAAAACAAACATTCCAGGTTTTGATCTTGATGCATTTGTAAAACAGTGGCGGGCAAAATACTATCACCAGAGTGCGGATGGTTTGGATGGCATTTTCAACTTTACGGCAGCGAAAACGTATGTGCAGTTGAATTTCCTCATCAGCTATTCCATTGCGCAAACAACCGAACGGCCGAAGTGGAACCCAGGCGATCTGTTTGGTGCAGTCCAGCAATAAGAACGTATCTGTAAAAACTCAATAGCCGGACGTTCTCACGGTCCGGCTATTTTTATGAACAACAGTTAGTAAACATCTGCTGCTGTTGAAACCATTCCTTCAAACTTCTGTTTACTATTTTGCAACCGTATAAAGCATGATAATAATCAGTTTTTCAAAAAGTGTATCCCATTTTATGGCCTTGCAGGCTGCAATAAATTTGCAGCAGCAAATAAATCTGTCTGAAAAAGGCAATTTATTAATTGTATTCAACTAATTTTTACGTCATGAATCGTTCGGTTTACATCATTACACCATCTAATCAAAGCGGCAAATCCATCATCAGCCTCGGGCTGATGCAGATGCTGCAACGCACTACCCCACGGGTTGCTTTTTTCAAACCTGTGGTTGAAGACAAAGAAGAAAAAGACAATCATATCGATGCTGTTCTTTCACACTTTAAAATTCCTATGGAATATGAGGAAGCGTATGCATTTTCACGAAGTGAACTGAATGAGCTCCGCAACCAGGGCCGTATCAACTATGTGTACGATGAGATCATTGAAAAATACAAGAAGCTGGAAGATAAATTTGATTTTGTGTTGGTGGAAGGTAGCGACTTCAACGAGGAAACATCCGTGTTTGAAGTGGACTTTAATGCATCGCTGGCAACATCGCTGGGCATACCTGCATTGCTGGTGATCAAAGATAATTTTGACACAACGGATGAACTGGTAGAGCATGTGCAGTTACAGTTGCATTCATTTCTTGCAAAAAACATCAAGATCATTGGTGTGTTTGTAAGCCGCTGTACCAAGGATGTAATGGCTGCAGAAAAAGCATTGAAAGCAAGACTGCCCAACGATTTGATTATAGCACTCATTCCCAACAGCGATGAGTTGGCGCATCCTACCATGAAAGAAATTGCCGACGAATTAAAAGCACATATCCTGTTTGGTCATGACAAGCTGGATATAGTTGCACGCAATTCCATTATTGGTGGTATGCAGCTGGCGAATTATCTGAATCGCATTTCACCTGATTGTGTGGCGGTAATGCCCGGCGACAGATCGGATCTTGTAATTGGCACCATGCTGGCAAATATGTCGCCCAATTATCCACGTGTTGCAGGCATGGTGCTCACCGGTGGTTTCTTGCCCGAACGTTCGGTTGTAAACCTGATGGATGGCACACAACAAACCTTACCTGTTTTAGCTGTAAGCACCGGCACGTTTGAAACAGCATCACGCATTGCCAACATTCAACCAAAGATCTATGCAGGTAATGAATACAAAATAAGATTGGCCATTGATATTTTTGAATCGTCGGTTGGTACCGATGCATTGAGTGAAAAAATCAACTCTGTAAAATCGGAAGCCATCACGCCCATCATGTTTCAGCACAACTTACTGGTAAAAGCAAAAAAAGCGCAGAAGCATATTGTGTTGCCGGAAAGTGAAGATGAACGGATTTTGAAAGCTGCATCACGACTTGCAAAAGATAAGATCGGCTACCTTACTTTACTCGGCAAACCCGAAGAAGTAAAACAGAAAGTAAACGATCTTGGTTTGTATTGGGATGATGAACGCATCTACGTCGTTGATCCGCTGAACAGTGAAAAGTATGAAGACTATTACACAACACTGTATGAACTCCGTAAATCAAAAGGCATGGAACTGGCTTCGGCTGCCGATCTCATGACCGATTCATCATACTACGGCACCATGATGGTGTACAAAGGCGATGCCGATGGGATGGTTTCCGGTGCAGCACATACAACGGCGCATACCATTAAACCGGCCTTGCAGTTTGTAAAAACAAGACCCGGCTTCAACACTGTATCATCTGTGTTCTTTATGCTGTTGCCCGATCGTGTAGTGTTGTATGGCGATTGTGCCATTGTACCAAACCCCAATGCAGAACAACTGGCAGAGATCGCTATTTCATCCGCCGATTCAGCAAAAACATTTGGTATTGATACACCAAGAGTAGCAATGCTCTCCTACTCCTCCGGCACATCGGGTACCGGTGAAGAAGTAGAGAAAGTTCGTTCGGCAACAGCCATTGTAAAAGAACGCCGACCAGATATTTTAGTGGAAGGCCCGATCCAGTACGATGCAGCTGTTGACCCGGTTGTGGGACGCAGTAAAATGCCGGGATCAGAAGTAGCAGGACAAGCCAACGTACTCATCTTCCCCGATTTGAACACCGGTAACAATACATACAAAGCCGTGCAACGTGAAACCGGTGCATTGGCTGTTGGACCCATGTTACAAGGGTTGAATAAACCCATCAACGACTTAAGTCGTGGTGCTACCATTGAAGATATTTACAACACCGTTGTGATTACAGCGATTCAATCAACCAACAAATAAGTTATGCAGATATTGGTGATCAATGCCGGTAGTTCCTCGATGAAATACCAGCTGATAGAAACAGACAATAAAACCGTTTTAGCAAAAGGACTTGCAGAACGGATTGGTATTACAGGCGGCAAAGTAAAACACCAATTCACCAAAAACGGAACAACAGGTGAAAAAGTTGTTGAGCAAGATCTTCCCGATCACAATGTTGCATTTGAAATGATTACACAACTGTTGACGGATAAAGAAGATGCGGTGATCCCGTCCCCGGAAGCAATCAAAGCAGTTGGGCATCGCATTGTACATGGTGGTGAAAAATTTTCAGCTACACAAGTGATTACTCCCGAAGTAAAGGATACCATTCGTGCATTGATCCCGTTGGCACCCTTGCACAACCCTGCCAATTTAATTGGTGTGGAAGCGGCAGAAAAATTCTTTCCCAAAGCGGTACAGGTGGCTGTGTTTGATACAGCATTTCATCAAACTCTTCCCGAACATGCATTCCGTTATGCCATTCCTGAAAAGTTTTATACGGAAGATAAAATACGGGTGTATGGTTTTCATGGCACCAGTCACAAGTATGTGTACAACGAAGCAAAGAAATATTTGAAGAATGAAAAACTGAAAGCCATCAGTATTCATCTTGGCAATGGCAGCAGCATGGCGGCAATCGATGAGAACGGACATAGTGTTGATACCAGTCTTGGCTTTGGTCCGTTGTGCGGATTGGTGATGGGTACACGCAGTGGTGATATTGATCCTTCCGTTATTTTTCACATGGTGGAAGAAATGAAGATGCCGTTGGAGCAGGTAAAAAATATATTGTATAAAGAGAGTGGCATGCTTGGTCTTGCAGGCAGCAATGATGCACGTGATGTTGCAGCCAAGTAT
Organism: uncultured Chitinophagaceae bacterium; assembly: GCA_964392955.1. Taxonomy (GTDB): domain Bacteria; phylum Bacteroidota; class Bacteroidia; order Chitinophagales; family Chitinophagaceae; genus Lacibacter. The sequence continues at coordinate 15,930 of CAYMSG010000005.1, forward strand.
CATGAAGGTGACCGTAATGCTGCCCTTACGTTTGAAATGTATGGCTACCGTATCCGTAAATACATCGGTGCCTACATGGCTGCATTGAATGGTGTGGATGCATTGATCTTTACAGCCGGGCTTGGCGAAAACTCTGTTCTTACACGCAGCTATGCCTGTAAGCAATTAGAGAATTTAGGCATTGAGCTGGATGAACAATTAAATGTTGAACACAACCATGCAACTGTACCGGTTGAAATACAAACAGCCGCCAGCAACGTAAAAATATTGATCGTGCCCACCAATGAAGAATGGCAGATCGCCAAAGAAGTAGCAGCGTGTATTTCAGACCTTCCGACCTGACAGGTTAATGACTCTCATGCAGTTTGCGTTTAGTTATACATACAGAACTACAAAAACCCATCGGGTCTTTTACGAAGTATAGCCTCAACCGTAGCGTCATTGCGAGGATATAGACTTTGTGCATAGGGCTGTGGCGAAGCAATCTTCTAAGTGTTTCGAACCACTTGCATGTTATTTTTTTTGAACCTACTTTGTAAGACAAATACTTTTATGGCAAAAGGAGGCTCTGTTTATATGATTTGTAATGTACACAATACAACAATTTATACAGGGGTATGCAGCGATCTTGTTGCCAGAATTGCCGAACATAGAAACAAGAAAGATCCAAGAGCATTTACAGCAAAATACAATTGTGTTAAGTTAGTGTATTATCGCTTTTTTGAAACGATTGAAGCTGCTATTGAAGAAGAAAAACGAATTAAAGGCGGAAGTCGCAAACAAAAAGAAACACTGATTCAACAAATGAATCCTGAGTGGAGAGACTTGTGGGAAGACATAAAAAATTGGTAAAACGATCGCTTCGTAGCGGGAGATTGCTTCGTTCCTCACAATGACGAAAAACGAGAGGCAGCTTTCTTCGTAACGGAATGCCACAACCGAAGCGTCTTTGCGAGGAGGCACGACGAAGCAATCTGCTCCCTACATAATTCGTTATTCGTAACCGGAGATTGCTTCGTTCCTCGCAATGACGAAAAAAGAGAGGCAGTTTTCTTCGTAACTTATTCCCACAACCAAAGCAATAATCTTCCTCCCCCCTTCTACCCAAACCCCTCCAACCTTGTTCCAAAAAATGTCTATTTCCTACCACTAACCTCTTGTGCGGTTGTTTCAATTTTAGGTTCTAAAATCAATCACCATGTTACGCAAAGATTTTTTAACCAAAACACTGCTGGCCTTGCCAGCCATGGCCGTTGCTACTGAACTAAATGCAGGCGATACTTCCACGAAAGAACCGTTTATTGTTGATGCCGGTAAATCACGCTTTGGTGATACGGTGAAATTCCTTGGTGTACATCCCAACGATTTAAAAATTTCGTCGAAGGATACCGATGGTCAACTCTCTGTCTTCGATTATACCGGACTTGGAAAAGTGGGCCCCACGCTGCATGTTCATTTTACACAGGATGAAATTTTCACCGTCATCGAAGGTGAATATCGGTTTGTGGTGGGGAAAGAAACACATATGCTCAAAGCCGGACAAACGATCTTTCTTCCCCGTGGCATACCGCACACCTGGATTCAGTTAACCGATAAAGGCCGTCTGATTTATTTTCTGCAACCTGCCGGTAAAATGGAAGAGTTTTTTGTGTTGATGAACAGTTTAAAAGAACGTCCGTCTGCTGAAGAAATGGATCGCATTCATGCCGCACACGATATGAAAGTGGTGGGTCCGCCCCTTACACTTTAAGCAATGAGTTGTATCTTAAACAAGTAAACAAGCCACATTTGTTACTGAAAGATTTTATACCGGCACCTGAAGTACGGGAGTTTGTGCAACTGTTCCGCATTGTTCATTTTCAGTTTGAGAAGGAACAACCGCTGCCGTTTAAAGCCTATCCGCCAAGGCCGGAACAATGCCTGGCCTTTTATCCATTCGATACAGAAGTGGTGGAATACCCGGAGAGTGGTTTACAGGTTAAACATGTGCCTGTTGTGTTGTACGGACAGTTTTCGCAGGTAACCAACCGCATGATCGGTCGCAACTTCCTGGTGGTGCAAGTGGTGTTTCAGCCGGGTGCGTTGTATCGCTTAACCGGCATTCCTGCACATGAATTGTGTAACCGCTACCTCGATGCAGAAGTGTATTTCTCTTCGCAGATACGTTTTGTAAACGAGCAACTGGCGGCGGCGACAAACTATGAACAGATGCTGGAAGTTGTAACAGCGTTTATCCGTTCGCTCATTCGTACCCATAAAAAAGAACGACTGCTGGTGGATGATGTGTTCCTGTTGTTGCTGCAGGGCAACAAAGCCAACCTGCAACAACTGTCTGCACAGGCTTGTTTAAGCAGCAAACAGCTGGAACGGAAGTTTAAAGAACGCACGGGTGTAAACCCCAAACTGTACGAACGCATTATCCGTTTCGATAAAGCTTTTCGTTTGCGCAATGCACGACCCGATTTTGACTGGCTGCGGATTGCGGTGGAATGCAATTACCACGATTACCAGCATCTCGCCAAAGAGTACAAAGATTTTACCGGCCTTACACCTACTGCTTTCCATGAAATTGAAAACAAAGCACCGGAACGGCAGTTTGGATTGATTGAGGGGTATTATGAATAGAACTAATCTACAACATCTGCTAAAGCTCTGATGAATTACGAAAGTTTCTTTTAACAATTAGTTGGTTATTTTTAATGCGGTATCATCATCTGCGAAAAAAAGAACCTACTATATGATTCGTTTATATCTTACATTTAGTATTATCATTATTTTTTCTCTAAAATCAAATGCTCAGGATATCTATATCAACAAAGACACGACCATCAACAACACCTGGAACATTCCTAAAGGCACCATCCTCAAATTCGGCAGCAAAGGAAAGATCAATGGCACAGGTACCATCAAAGGAGGCATCATTGATGCGGCACTTACACAATGGATCTTTGATACCACATTGACTGTTTCACCTGAGGGAACCTATACAAATGTGTTCAGTGCAAAATGGTTTGGTGCAGGATCTGTAAAAGATAATGCAGGTGTGTTACAAAAAGGAATCAATACGATTTTAGCGAACAATGGTACGCTGCGTAAATTTTTTATACCACGTGGTGTGTACCCGTTCAGTAAACCGCTCACTGTTGCAAGTATCTATAAAGAACAATACAGCGGTTGCACCATTCACATTTACGGCGAATCCTCTTTTTGGGATAGCGGCACCGGTACAACCCTGCAATACACAGCAACGGATGGTTTTGCATTGGGTTTGCAACTCAACAAAGGAAGCGAGATCAACAACCTCACCATTCTCGGCATGTTCAAAGCACCGGCTGCTGTTGATTCTGTTTATTACAATATTCCCTTCGATCAATACAATGATGTGAATGGAAAATGTACGCCGCAATATGCAGGCCTGGTGATTGATTATGATGGAAGTAAAAACCAAAGCGGTTCAACAGGTATTAAAATACATGATGTGAACGTCGGAAACTTTACCATCAATTATTCCATCAGTCCCAATGGAAAAACAGTGAATGCGGATATTCTCTTGTTTGAAAACATCCGTTGCGGCAATGCCAAAGTGGGTTTTGCCACCGGGCAGGCACAGGAAAAAGGAAATGTGATCCGTGGTATTTACAGCTGGGGCAGCGTCCATACGTTATATGTTGCAGGTAAATACGGAAAAGCACAGGCAGGCAGTTATACCATTGATGGCGGCAATATTGCCGGGAGATGTATCCGTTTGTTTGATATTGCACAAGCCGGCTGGTACAGCACCAACATCAGTAATCTTTTTGCCGAGAGTTTGGGCAGCATTGGTACCATCAGCACACAAATACCGATCAACATCAACAACAGCACCTTTCATTTTGTATATGCCAATAAGATCGGCCGGCAAACATTGCTGAGTAGTAACAATGAAAAAGTGACTTTTAATAATTGCATCTTCCGTTATTACGGCAAAACCGATCCCATGAAATTTGTTGGAAGGGCAACGTTTACTAATTGTCAGTTCAGCGGTACGGTGCTGAAAGAATAATGATTGCCTCGTTTAATAATCGGAATAATCTGTCGGACGGAGAAACATAATATCAATATGCGATACATTGTTTTTATACTCCGGCATGGCGGATAATTTTTTCCAGGCAGGATCAGCACCAAAGCTTTTCCAATGTGCATCCCTGTCGGCCATGTTTTCAAAACTCGTCATATACATCAGGTTAGGCATTTTATCCCCTGCAATCACTTCTCCATAAAAAATAGCATTGAAGTTGAGACGCTTGAACAAACCGATCTCATCGCCTTCGTTGAACATATGTACTTTGTTCTGAAATATTTTCTCTGTTGCACTTTCGTAACTGCGTAATTCATATACCCGTTGGTTTTTTGGCGCTTTGAGTTGCGGCAGCTGCAGTACAGGTGCCAGTGAAAATGCCTGCAGTACGATTGTTTGCATGCGTGTATAAGGAGCAGCATTATACGGCGCATTGAGATAGCTTGCTCCTTTCAACTGGTAATCTTTATCCGTTGCAAGTTTGCCTGCAATGGTAGTGAGTTGCTGTAATGAGGCAAGCGGAATAAGTACATACAGTTTTTTGGAAACAGCTGTATCATTTGCAATGGCTTTGAACACCCCCACCGACCGGATATTGATACGATGCAAAGCGGGTAACAATGCCTGCTGCAGGTAGGCATCAAGCTGCTGTTCCTGTGTGGCTGTACTGTATTCATACACCGTGAGTTGATACAGCTCACGGTCAGGTGCTGCTTCTGCAGTAATAAACGTGATGAGTAACAATGCAACGAATAATGTAATCTTTCCTGTTTGATGTATCTTTTTTCTCATATAATAATACTTGCGCCGAAGGTAAACAAAACTAAGGTTGTACCGCCTGTTGAAATACCCGTTTGTTTTTCCCCATCTTATTTTTTATTTTGGATTCAAATGAATGATATATGCCCATTTATATGGACCTCCACATTGTTCCTGGTGTAACGGCCAAGGATGTTGCAGAAGCACACAAGCTGGATGTGTATCTTGAAAAAGATCATAGCTGCAAATGCATGACCTATTGGGTAGATGAATTGCGGGGACATGTTTTTTGTTTGATCGATGCCCCATCGAAAGAGAAAGTTACCGAACTCCATAATAAAGCACATGGATTAACACCACATAAGATCATTGAAGTGCAGCCAAATTTGGTTGAATCGTTTCTCGGCCGCATCAGCGATCCGGAAGAAGCGGAACTCACAGACACCGGATTAAAACTGATCAATGAACCTTCTTTCCGCATTATCCTTGCTACAAAAATGACTGATCCCGTGTTGCTGCAATACCAACTGGGTATTGAAAAAACAACGGAACTGATCAGGCAGTTGAATACGCTTATCAGGAAGGAGATTGCTGCTCATTATGGTGTGGAAGCGGAACATGCCGGTTCTGATTTTGTAATATCATTTACCTCTGCTGCAAAAGCCATTGCCTGCTCCTGTGCCATTCAGCAAAAAGTAAATGATATGGATCTCCAACAGGCAGGCTTGCGTATGAGTATCCATGCGGGAGAAGCTGTTTCAACCAATGAACAGTTATTTGGTGAAACCATTCAACTGGCCGAACGTTTGTGTTTTATTGGCAAACCGGCGCAGGTAAGTATTACATCCACTGTAAAAGAACTGGTGTCGAAAGACTTGTATGCCAGCAATGAAAATCAGTTGCACTCCTTATCAGCCAGCGATCAAACCTTGTTGAACTTGCTGTTTACTGCACTGGATGAAAATTACAGCGACCCGGATTTTAATATGGATGAATATGGCAGCACTGTTGCCATGAGCCAATCGCAACTCTACCGCAAAACAATGGCCTTGTGCGATCTTTCACCCAACACATTACTGAAAGAATACCGGCTTGAAAAAGCACGTGAGCTGATGAAGAAAAAAAATCAGAACATAACAGAAATTACTTTCAATTCCGGCTTCAACAGTCCCTCCTATTTTACAAAATGCTTTAAAAAGAAATACGGCCTCCTTCCCATGGCTTATCTTGATCTGCTATAAAGCAGCGATACCCGGTTGACAGAATTTTACCATTTATTGGGTGAATTGTGATAGGCAAACAGGTTTGCATGAAATTATCTTTGATTCATTCTAAACCAATTAAACTGTTTGTTATGAAATCAATCATTCAACTTCGCTGTCTGTTTCTTGCTGTAGTATTATTCGCCGGGTTTACTTCAATGGTGCAAACATCCAACAACACAAAAAAAGAACCGGTACTGAAAACCTATCTGATTGAAAGAGATATTCCCGGCGCAGGTCAGCTTACGGCTCCCGATCTCAAAAGTATTTCTCAAAAATCCTGCAGTGTGCTAACTGAAATGGGGCCTAAAATAAAATGGCTGCACAGCTATGTAACAGGAAATAAAATTTATTGTGTGTACCAGG
>CAYMSG010000005.1:22383-27199 GCA_964392955.1 uncultured Chitinophagaceae bacterium
TGAAGAACTCTTACGTGAACATGGAAAGAAAGGTGGTTTCCCTGTTACCAATATTACAGAGATCGGAACCACGATCACTCCGGCCACAGCAAAAGAGTAAGGATGCAAAAAAAAGCAGGTCGGCAATACCCCGACCTGCATTTTACAAAACAAACAACGTACTTATTTCGGAAGAACCACTCCGTCGATTACATGCACAATTCCATTTCCTGCTTTGAGATCGGTAGCAGTTACAGTGGCAGTACCACCATTCTCATCGGTTAAAATCACTTTTCCATCAACAATCGATGCTGTTAACTTACCACCGCTTACAGTAGTTAATACTGCCTTTCCTTTTCCATCAGTAATTGCTTTTACCACTGCAGCTGCATCAATGTTTCCTGCTACTACATGATAGGTCAATACTTTTGTTAAGGTTGCTTTGTTTTCAGGCTTTAATAATGTGGGCACTGTACCGGCAGGTAATTTTTCAAACGCTGCATTTACGGGTGCAAATACAGTAAACGGACCAGCACCTTGTAAAGTGGCTACGAGGTCGGCAGCTTTTACAGCAGCTACCAATGTAGTATGCGCCTCAGAACCAACAGCAATATCTACTACTGTTTTTTGTGCAGATACAACGGACGTAACTGCAAATACAATTGCAGATAACATGATAAACTTTTTCATAATGATGTGTTTTTATGGCGATTATTACACGATCAAAACAAAAAGGTTCAGTGCAGCAGATAAAAAATAATGATTTAACAAAGCTGTCTAACGATGCTCTTGTGATAAACAATTTGCGGTAAACAAAACGATGAACAAGCTGCTGTTATGATGCAGCCAATACTTTTATTGCATCAGCCAACTGCTTTACATCATCAATTGAATTATAAACAGCAGGTGTAACACGCACACAACCATCCTTGCCCAACGCACGTGCTACGGTAAATATATTATGTTGTTTCAGCAACGCATCTGCAACCTGGGCTGCTGTTTTTTGTTTGATGCGGAACGAAGCAATGGCACAGGAATGTTCAGCTGGTACAACCATTTCCACATTCGGACTGTTTTTCACTTCATTTACCCAGATCGATTTCAAATAATGCAGGCGTGCCGAAACACGTTCAATGCTCAATTGTTGTTGAAAGGCAAGACTTGCGGGGATGGTCATGATCACTGCAAAAGGAGTGGTACCAAAATGTGCCAGCTTGTTGATACTTGTGTCAGCAGCAGTTGTGTCACCAAACAACGGTTTCATTTCTTTGATGCGTTCTTTCTTTACATACAGCACTCCTGCCCCAACAGGATTACCGATCCATTTATGTAAATTCAACCCAACAAAATCGGAATGCAAATCACTTACGTTAAATTTTATTTGCCCCAATGCATGTGCTGAATCGGTGATCACATCTATACCCTTTTCTTTTGCCATGGCTGCAATTTTTGAAACCGGCACAATCAGTCCATTGATATTAGACACATGCGTAAGAAGGATGACTCTTGTTTTATTGGAAATTTGTTTACGATAAATTTCTACTATTTCATCTTCACTGTCTGGCAGCAAAGGCATTTCAAATTCTTTCACTGCGATTTCGCCCCGCTTCTCCAGCATGCGGAATGTTTCGATCATACTGAAATAATCGAGTTGGTTCAGGATCACTTCATCTCCTTTTTGAAACGGGTAACCTTGAATAGCAATATTCAATGCTTCCGTTGCATTGCGGGTGATGATGATCTCTTCATCTGCAACACCTAAAAAAGCAGCTACCTGTTTTTTTGCAGCGGCCGCAATGGCGGGATACTGTTTGCGTGCAAATTTCGATGCTTCTTTGTTTGCCAACGCACAGTTTTTCAGAAACGCCTGCAATACCGGTTTGGGCTGAATGCCATAAAAACCGTTTTCAAGATTGATATGATCATTGGCCACATCATAATATTTAGCAGCAATCTTCTTCCAGAACTTTTCATCTGTTGCTTCGCCTTCAAGAGTAAAATCAGTTGCATCAATGGATGGATAGTCGTTTGCAATTGCAACCGAAGGTATTCCTGCAACAAGTAAACCACCTCCCAGCTGTTTCAAAAAATCTTTTCGGTTCTGCTCCATAAAATGATTGTGTAAAAAAATCGCTGCATTTCAACTTGATCTGTCTTCCTATTTACCAGGCGGCATCGTTGGCCGCACTTCTATTTTACTCGGCAGTGTACGTGGATTCATCTGTAAAAGATCAACCACCATCTCACCAATATCTTCGGGCTGGATTTTCCAGGCATCTGCATCGTTTGGCGTATGATTATTGAAATATGTTGCAACAGAGCCGGGCATAATGGTTGTTACTTTAATGCCGTACTTGCGTAAGTCGAGCATCACCGCCTGGGTAAAACCAACCAATCCGAATTTACTGGCATTGTAGGCCGAACCATTTTCAAAAAAATTAGTGCCTGCCAAACTTGCAATGGTTATGATGTATCCTTTTGTTTGTTTCAACGCATCAATACTTGCTTTTACACTGTTGAACACACCGGTGAGATTTGTATCCAGTGTTTCGTGCCACTGTTGCTGCGTAATGGTTTCAATGGATCCAAAATGACCAACGCCTGCATTGGCCACCAGTACATCGAGCTGCCCAAAGTGTTTGATGGTGGCTGCCACCGCCTGCTGCTCCGACTCCATGGAACTTACATCCGATTGCAATGCCAGTATCTTCGAAGGATCGGCACTTATTGTTGCAGCCACTTCCACTGCTGCCTCCAACGAGCGGCCGGTAATAGCTACCCGCATACCCTGCGCCAGCAAGGCCTTGGCAATTCCGTAACCAATTCCTTTTGTTCCGCCGGTGATATAAGCTACTTTGTCTTTTATGGTATTCATTTTGTTTAAGATTTCGGGATGATTTGAATTTGAAAGTACGAAGAAAAAAACCGCTCAAAGAAATGGCAATCTGATCTGCCGCCTGTTCTTGTACTTTCTTTACTTTTACCATTCAATTAAACAACAACACATGCAGGCCAAACAATTCTTTTACATGTCAGCGCTCCTTCTTATTACATCGCCTTTCGGATGTTCGAATAAGAATGCCGGTACAACAGATGGAATCAATAACAACAACGATACCACGCAACTCCCGCCGGTTGAAACAAAGCAAGCCAACACTACATACAAACCTGCTTTTCCCGGACAAACAAGAATTGCCGGCGCAAAAACCACAACCGCTTACAAGGTTGAAAAACTGGCTGAAAAAATTGAACGTCCCTGGGCCATTATTCCCCTGCCCGATGGTCGTTTGCTCACCACACACAAATCGGGCTTTATGCAATTGTTTGATGCCAATGGTGTGTCAATCAAAAAAATTACAGGATTGCCCGCAGTTGATGCAAGCGGACAGGGAGGTTTGCTGGATGTAGCACTGGATCCTGCTTTCACAGCAAACAAAATGATCTACTGGTCGTTCTCCGAAAAATATGACGGCGGTAATTTAATGTCTGTTGCAAAAGGTACACTCAATGAAACAGCAGGTACAGTTGACAATCCTGTAGTGATCTTTCGTGCAACACCTGCATTAAAAAACAGCAGCTTACACTATGGATCACGGTTGATCTTTGATAAAGATGGCAACCTGTTTGTAAGTACCGGCGAACGTTCTGTTATGGAAGGCCGTGTACAGGCACAATCGCTCTCCAGTGGTTTGGGGAAGATATTTAAAATTACCAAAGATGGTAAGCCTGCCCCCGGCAATCCATTCATCAACCAGGCCGGAGCTATGCCCGAAATTTATTCCTATGGCAACCGCAATGTGCAAAGCCTGGATATTCATCCTGTAACCGGTGAATTATGGGCTGCCGAGTTTGGACCACGTGGTGGCGATGAATTGAACCTCATCAAAGCAGGAAAAAATTATGGCTGGCCAACCATTACCTATGGGATTGAATATGGCGGTGCAAAAATTGGCGATGCCATTCAGCAAAAAGAAGGAATGGAACAGCCCGTATATTATTGGGATCCTGTATTATCGCCCGGTGGTATGAGTTTTTACAAAGGCAATGCAATCCCTGAATGGGAAAACAATTTATTTATTGGCGGACTGAGCAGTGCACACATTGTACGCCTCATTATTGTCAACAATAAAGTAGTGGGTGAAGAACGTTTGCTGGCCGATAAAGGCGAACGTTTCCGTGATGTAGCTTATTACAACGGAATGCTGTATGCAGTAACAGATGGTGGCAGCATGTACCGCATCAGTAAGCAGTAAAAGACGCATTACATAAATAAAAAAAAGTTCGTGCTTACACGAACTTTTTTTATTTATATCCAGCAAAAGCCAGTAAACACAGGAAACTACCGCCTGTAGTTTCAGAAGCATCAGGTTTCCGAATTTCACTTTATTTTGATGAAAACATTTATATGAAACCTTACTACTTTATTATCGCCTTGTTACTATGCTGTGGAAGCGGAATGGCACAAAACAAGGTAAATCCCGTCATCAAATCGTATGGCACTGTTTATGAAATCCCGACAGCCGATCACAAACCTGATCCTTCGATCAACTATAAGATCGTTGTTGAGCTGACAGAAAACACACCCAAAGCCGATTCACTTAATATTTATCTGGAAGCAATTGCAACACTCATTAATCTCCATGCTGCAGAAGGAGTATCCGCCAGCAACATTCACATTGCTGTTGTGCTACGAAAAGCGGCTACCTATGCTGTATTGGGTGATGAATTGTTTCGCAAGTATTTCAAAACAGAAAATCCAAACCGCCAGTTACTAAAAGAATTACAGGAAGCAGGTGTTGAATTTTTTGTATGCGGACAAACGATGATCAAGCGTAAT